>JBIOEK010000096.1:0-10069 GCA_044445925.1 Hyphomicrobiales bacterium | reverse complement strand
GCTTGCGTAGCGCAAGGCATCGCGCCGATACTGTTCACGGGTGATTTCAGTCCAAGCCATTGTGACCTCCATTGAGCTTCGCAACCCAACGGAATCACAACCGATTGAAATCACCCAACTTATTTTTCAGTCAGCCTCTTATTCAGGATAATCGCTGAAGCTCGCTCACGCGCGGTCCCGTCCTCCCTGCCGTCTCGCGGAGAAAAACAGGCTATGATAACGTGCCGGCGGCCTGAATATCGCTGAAGAAACAACGGCCCCGGTAGGAAGGACGAGCCATGCACAGCACAGAAAGGCACCGAGGTGGTCGATCGATCACACGCCGGTCCGCGAGCCTCATGGTCGCCGGAGCGGCGACCTCGGTTTTCGCGCCTGGCGTCAGGGCGGCGGACGACAAGACCGTCTATCTCCTCACCTGGGGCGGCACGATCCAGCAGATGCTGGAGCGCGACAACTGGGCTCAGAAATTCGCGGACGCGACCGGCTTTCGCGTCGTGCTCGTGCCCAAGGCGACCGGCACCGAGATCATGGCGACGGCGATCGCGCAGAAGGCGAAGCCGCAGGTCGATGTGGTGCAGTCCGACCTTCTGCCCTGGCTCGCCGGCACCGAGCAGGACATCTACGTCGCAATCGACGAGGCGACCGTTCCGAATATCGCCAAGCTCTACCAGCCGGCGCTGATCAAGGATTCCAAGGCTACGCAAATCCTCGGCGTCGAGCCCTATGGCGACCTGTTCTGCCTCATCTACAACAAGGACACTTTCGCCAAGAAGGGCTGGGCGCTGCCGACCAAATGGACCGATCTCGAACGGCCCGAGCTTCAGGGACAGCTCCTGATCCCGCCGGGCACCTCCGCCTATGGGCTCTATGCCCTGATCATCGAGGCGAGGGCCCATGGCGGCGACGAGACGAATATCGAGCCTGGCTTTACGGCCATGAAGAAGATCGGTCCGGGCGTCGTCGATTGGAGCGACACCTTCGCCAAGATGTCGCAATTCCTGGAGGACGGGACGGCGGCGCTCGCCTTTCACGGGGTCGCCGGCGCGCTCGACATGCAGAGACGCAAGCTGCCGGTCGGCTATGTGATCCCCGAGCCCACCTATATGAGCCCGACCGCGATGGGCATCATGAAGAACGGGCCGAACCTCGCCGGCGCGCGCGCCTTCGTCAACTGGTGGATCAGCCCGGAAGTCCTGAGCTACCGCGCCGAGACCTATGGCCAGACTGTCACCAACAAGGAGGTCAAGCTGTCGGAGACGGCGGCGGCCCTTTTGCCGAGCAAGGACAAGCTGGCGAAGCTCGTCGAGATCGACTACTTCACCGTGCTGAAGAATCGCCAGGCCTGGATGGACCGCTTCCAGCGCGAGGTCTCGAAATAGCGCTTCCCGGCTGGTCGAACGTTTCTAGGAACGCCAGATGTCCCTGGAAATCATAGGGGCCCGCAAGGCCTTCGGCTCGGTTCGCGCCGTGGACGGCGTCGAGCTGTCGGTGGTGAAGGGCGAGTTCTTCGCCTTGCTCGGTCCTTCGGGCTGCGGAAAGACGACGCTGCTTCGCATGATCGCCGGAATCCATCCGATCGACGCGGGAAGCGTCACCTTGAACGGTCGGGACATCACCCGCCTCCCCATGCATCGGCGCAACCTCGCCATGGTGTTCCAGAGCTACGCGCTGTTTCCGCATCTCACTGCCTTCGACAACGTCGCTTTCGGCCTGCGAAGCCGGAAGATCGGCGCTGAGGACATCAAGCGCCGCGTCGCCGAGGCGCTCGCGCTGGTGCGGCTCGAGGCGCTGGCGAGCCGCTATCCGGCGCAGATGTCGGGCGGCCAGCAACAGCGAGTCGCCTTGGCACGGGCTTTGGCGGTACGCCCCGATCTCCTGCTTCTCGACGAGCCGCTGAGCAATCTCGACGCGCGCCTGCGCGACGAGATGCGGCTGGAAATCCGCGACCTGCAGCGCCGCCTCGGCATCACCACCATCCTCGTCACGCACGACATCAGCGAAGCCTTCACGATGTCCGACCGGATGGGCGTCATGCAGGAGGGGAAGATCCTGCAGATCGGCCGCGCGGCCGACATCTACAACCGGCCCTTCAACCGCTTCATCGCCAACTTCGTCGGACCGATCAACGAGCTCGCGCTCACCAAGATCGAAAAGGATGCGGGCCGGATGAAGGGGCTCGCCAATGGCGAGCTGCCCGTCTGGTTGCCTGAGAGCTTCGAGGCTTGCCCCGAGGGCGGCGAGGCGGAGCTTCGCCTGATCCTGCGGCCCGAGAACCTCCATATCGATGCCACCGAGGGGGCGACCGATAACAGCTTCGCCGCGGAGATCGAGGATATGGTCTTCCTCGGCGGCGGAACTGAATGCCGCATCCGCATCGGGTCGCTGAGGCTGCTCGCGACCTTGCCGAGCGCGGCGGCAACCTTGTTGCGCCCGGGCGGGCGCGTCAGGGTCGGCTGGAACGCGGAAGATGGGGTCGTCACGAGTGGCCGCTAATGCGGACAGCATCTTAGGCCTGGGCACCGCCGAGGCGGCCGCGCCGTCGAGGAGCGCGCCCGTCATCTTCATCGGTCCGCTGATGCTGCTCATGGCGATAGGCTTCGTCTGGCCGCTGTTCCAGGTGCTCGCCAACAGCTTCCACCCCAACACGCCGCAGGGCATCGATCTCGAGCATTGGACATTCGACAATTATCGTCGTCTCGTCGATCCGCTTTATGTCTCGATCCTTTGGCGCACGCTCAGGATCAGCGCGGCCGTCACCGCCATCACGGCGCTCCTCGCCTATCCGGTCGCGCTGTTCATCGTGCGACTCTCGCCGCAGGCGCAGTCCTGGATGATCCTCGCCTATGTCAGCCCTTGGCTCGTCAACACCGTGGTGAAGGCATTGGGCTGGACGCTGCTGCTGCGCGGCAACGGCCTGATCAACACGGTGCTGCGCGAGCTCGACATCATCTCCGCACCGCTGCGCCTCCTGCTGACCGAGACCGGTGTCGTCATCGCTCTGGTGCCGGGGCATTTCATGTTCGTGCTCTTGCCGCTGTGGACGGCGATCTGCGCGCTCGATCCGGCCCTGTCCTGGGCAGCGGGCACGCTCGGCGCGACGCCTTTCGCCGTGTTCCGCCGGGTGATCCTGCCCTTGACGCTGCCGGCACTGATCGTCGGCCTCGTCATCAATTTCATCATGAACATGACCGCCTTCGCCATTCCGATGCTGCTCGGCGGCGTGCGCAACGAAGTCGCCTCGATGCTCGCCTATCAGATCGACCTGGTCTCGCTCGACTGGCCGCTCGGCGGCGCGCTCGCCGTGGCGCTGCTGCTGTTCACGCTGGCGCTCGTCTGGGCCGGGCAGCGCATCGCCCTTCTCGGGGCGTCCGGACGGGGGATGAAGCCGTGATCCTCGCGGTCAACATCCTCATGCTCGTCGTCGTGCTGGCGCCGGTCGTGCTGGTGGTGTGGATGTCGTTCACGCCGGCCGCCTCATTCGTGCTGCCGCTGAGCGACTTCTCGTTGCGCTGGTATCGCGAAGCCCTGTCCTATCCGGGCTTCGTCGACGCTTTCTTCCTCAGCGCCGAGCTCGCTTGCCTCGCCTCGCTGATCACCGTCGCCTCCACCTTCCTCGCGGCCTACGGCCTGGTGCGCTATCGTCCGCCCGGAGGAGAAGCCCTGATGGCCTTCTTCACCTCGCCGCTTCTGGTGCCGGCGGTCGTGTTCGGCATCGCCATGCTGCAATTCGTCAACCGGCTCGGGCTCTACAACCAGCTCGTGGGCCTCGTCCTGGCGCATGTGATCCTCGTCGTCCCCTTCGCCGTGCGTTCGCTGACGGCAACCTTGCGCTCCGTGCCCGAGGACCTGGAATGGGCCGCCATGATCCTTGGCCGCAATCGCGCCGGGATGCTTTTGCGCATCACGCTCCCGCTTTGCGCGCGCGGCCTGGTCACGGCGTTCCTGTTCTGCTTCCTGTTGTCGTTCTCGGAGGTGACGACCACGATCTTCATGTCGGGACCGAGCTTGCAGACACTTCCGGTCCGCATCTACAACTACATGTCGGATCGGATCGATCCCACCGTCGCCGCCGTCTCGGCGCTCGTGGTCTTCATCTCACTCGCGCTGGTTCTCGCCCTCAACCTGATGGGCGGATTCCGGCGCATCCCCGCCCGCTAGCGAGAGCCTCTCGAGGTGGCATCCAAGATGAGCAGCGATTTGTTGATCGAGCATGACGGCGGCGTCACCAGGTTGACGATCAACCGCCCTCCCCTCAACCTCATGACCTTGCAGCTCATCGAGCACATCGTGGCGGCGCTCGAGGCCGCGAAGCATCGCGACGAAACGCGCTGCATCCTGATCGGCGCGACGGGCGAGCGCGCCTTCTGCGCCGGCGCCGATCTCAAGACGCAGGATGAATCGAACCCGAGAAGCGCCGCAGCGACTCGCGAGGTCGGCATGCGCATGATCGAGCTGATCGAGGAGCATCCCAAGCCGGTGATCTCGGCCGTGCGCGGCTGGTGCATCGGAGGCGGCACCGCGATCGCATGGCCCTGCGACATCCGCCTCGCGGCCCGCTCGGCGAAGTTCCGAGCGGGCGACGTCTATCTCGGCCTTGCCCCGAGCTGGGGCTTGGGCAATGCGAGGCTCGTCCACTACATCGGCCGAAACCGCACCCTGGACGTCTCGCTGCTCGGCCACGACATCAGCGCGCAGGAGGCCTATGATTGGGGCCTCGTCACGCGCGTCTTCCCCGACGAGACGTTCGACGAGGAGGTGGCGCGGCTTGCCCACAAGCTTGCCGGAGCCGCGCCCTTGCCGGTGAAGGCCATCAAGGAGACCGTACGCGCGCAATACCGCGATACGCCCGACCGGGCCATGCTGCTCGCCGAGCGCTATCACGGCGTCATCCACGGTTCGGAGGATGCGAAGGAAGGCATCCGCGCCATGATGGAGAAGCGCAAGCCGGTATTCCGGGGGCGGTGATGAGCGCCTCGACCATGCCCGCCAACGCCGCTCCGCGCCTCTCCATCGGCCAGATTTTCGAGCCGAGGAGAGTGGCCGTGTTCGGGGCCTCCGACGATCGCGGCAAATGGGGCGGCCGCATCATGCACTATCTCGCTCTGCACGGATTTGCCGGCGAACCCGTGCCGATCAATCCGCGCCGCGAAACGGTGCATGGACGAAGATGCTATGCGCGCATCGGCGATGCGCCGCAGGTCGATGTCGCCGTGATCGCGGTGCCGGCCGCGTCCGTGCCGTCGACGCTGCGCGAATGCGCCGCGGCCGGCGTCGGCTGCTGCGTGATCATCACGGCGGGCTTCGCCGAGGCGGGCGCCGAGGGCGAGCTCGCCCAGAAGGAAATCGAGGCGATCGCGGCGCAGTCGGGCATGCGCCTCGTGGGGCCGAATTGCCTGGGACTGATCAATTTCCGCAACGGCATGGCGCTGACCTCGGCGCGCGTCCTCGACGTGGAGAAGATCCACAAAGGCCATATCGGGCTCGTCTCGCAGAGCGGGGCGCTGATGCTCTCCGTCTACAACCGCGCCCATGACCAGGGCATCGGCTTCAGCCAGATCGTCTCGGTCGGCAACCAGGCCGATCTCGAAGTCTGCGACTTCTTCGAGCACATGATCGCCGACCCCGATACCAAGGCCATCTGCCTGCATATCGAAGGCCTGCGCGACGGCATGCGCTATCTCGACCTGCTGCGACGCTCGCGCCAGGCCGGCAAGCCCGTCATCGTCCTCAAGACCGGGCGCAGCGCCCAGGGCGAGGAAGCGGCGCGCTCGCACACGGCAAGCCTTGCCGGAGCCTATGCGGTCTTCGCGGCCGCCAGCCGGGAAGCAGGCGCGATCCTCGTCGACGACCCGGACGTGATGGTGCTGCTGGCGAATTTCCTTTTGCGCTACGGCCCCGCGCGAGCCGGCACTCTCGGCATCATTTCCTCCTCCGGCGGCATGAACGGCATCGTCGCCGACCGGATGGCGGATATCGGCCTCGAATTCGCGCGCTTCGATGACAAGACGCGCAAGGCGCTCTCCGCCATCCTGCTGCCCGGTCACCTGGACAACCCCGTCGATATGGGCGCTCGCCGCCAGGATGTCGGCGAGGCCAAGGCCATCGCGCAGCCGATCGCTGCCGCAGTCGCCGCCGATCCGAATGTCGGCGTCGTCTTCATTCCCTTGACGACGATCCCGAATTACGAGGTGTCGGTCGCGGGGATCGCCGACGGCCTCAACACCTCGGACAAGCCCGCTCTGTTCGCGCTGACGCCGGGCTCGGTCGCGACCGGGGTGCGCTCCATCATCCGTGAGAAGGGCATTCCTTATTGCGACCGCATCGACGACGCGATGCGGCTCTTGCGCGCCTATGTGACTTATCGGCCCGGGGCCGGTGCGCCCGCCAGGCCGAAGGCTCTCCCGTTCGGCGGAGCGCTTCCGAGCCCCGGCTACCTCAGCGAGCCGGAGGCGAAGGCATTGCTCGCTTCCTTCGGCGTGCGGGTGACGCGCGAGACGCGCGTCGGCTCGCGCGAGGATGCCGCCAAGGCCGCCGAGGCGATCGGCTTTCCAGTCGTGCTCAAGGGCGTCAGCCGCAAGGTCGTCCATAAGAGCGATGCGGGCCTCGTCCGGCTCGGACTTGACGACGCCAACTCCGTGCTGGGCGCCTTTGACGAGGTGCGCGCCAGGCTGGCCGAGCTCGACCCCGGTGCGCAGGATTGCATCGTGGCGGAGATGGTGCACGGCGAATTGGAGCTGATCATCGGCGTCAAGCATGACCCTCAATTCGGGCCGGCCGTGATGGTGGGCTCGGGAGGCGTGCTGGTCGAGCTCCTGGGCGATGTCGAGGTCGCGCTCGCGCCGCTCTCGCCCGAGACGGCGCAGGCCATGCTCGGGAAGCTGCGCGTCTGGCCGCTGCTCGAAGGCTTTCGCGGGCGTCCCGCGCTCGATGTCGCAGCCGTCGTCGATACGCTCGTCAAGGTTGGCGAGCTCGCCATGGCGCTCGCTGGCAGGCTGACCGAGCTCGACATCAATCCCCTCTTGCTCAAGCGGCGGGGCGAGGGTGCCGTCGCGGCCGATGCACGGGCGGTGATCGCCTGAAGGGATCTCCTCGCCAAGCTCTCCCGGCGTGCTATCTCAGCGTCTCCAGTTCATTATGGATTCGATCCAACAGCGCCGCAGATTTTTTGGGAGCTCTCCGTGCCGACCGTGCTCATCACCGGCTGCGACACCGGCCTCGGCGTCGAATTCGCTCGTCAATATGCAGCCCACGGTTGGCGTGTGCTCGCGACCTGCCTCGATCCGGAGACGGCCCGGGAAACGCGAGCCATCAAGGGCGATATTTCGGTCAAGAGGCTCGACATATCCGATCACGCCGAGATCGAGGCCCTGGCCGAAGAGCTGCGCGGCGACGCGATCGACATCCTGCTGAGCAATGCCGGGATCGGGCGGCCGCATCCGCCTTTCGGGGAGACGGATTATGCGAACTGGCGGCGCATTCTCGAGGTCAACCTGATCGGACCCATGCGGCTCGCGGAGAGCTTCGTCGAGCATGTCGCGAAGAGCGACAGGAAAGTGATGGCTTTCGTGTCGAGCCGAATGGGCTCGATCGCCCTCAATCTCAGCGGCGGCTCCTATGCCTATCGCTCGAGCAAGGCTGGGCTCAACGCGGTCATAAGAAGCCTCGCAGTCGATCTGGCGCGGCTGGAGATCTGCGTGCTTGCGCTGCATCCGGGCTGGGCGAAGACGGAGCCCGGCGGACGCGTCGAGGTCAAGGACAGCGTCGCCGGCATGCGCGGGGTGATCGATCGGGCCGGCCGGCATCACACCGGCAGCTTCGTCACCTATGGCGATCAGCCTTTACCCTGGTGAGACGCCGCAGGGCATAAGGCATCGCTGAGAGAGCACATGGCCGAGATCGAGATCGTCCGCGAGATGAAGAACGTGCTCGGCGAAGCGCCGATGTGGCATGTGGCGGAGCGCGCGCTTTACTGGATCGATGCGTTGAAGCCGGCGATGCATCGTCTCGACACCGCGGGCGAGATTGCGAGCTGGCCCTTGCCCCAGCCGATCGGCTCCTTCGTCTTTCGCCGGGCGGGCGGCCTGGTCGGGGCTCTTCAGAACGGCTTTCATGGGATCGATCTCGACACCGGCAAGGTCGAGGCGATCGTCGATCCCGAGCCCGACCGTCCGGGAAACCTGCTCAACGACGGCAAATGCGATCGGCGCGGGCGCTATTGGTGCGGCTCACGCGATGCGGCCCTCACGCATCCGACCGGCGCGCTCTACCGACTCGATGCGGATCTCTCCTGCCGGCGGATGGACGAAGGCTTCATCGTCTCGAACGGCATCGCCTTCTCGCCGGATGACCGCACCATGTATTTCGCGGATTCGCGCGCCGCCACCGTCTATGCCTATGATTTCGACATCGAAGACGGGGCGATCAGCAATCGCCGCGTCTTCGTCTCGACGCGCGAGATCGGCGGGCGGCCGGACGGCGCGACGGTCGACCAGCAAGGCTATTACTGGTGCGCTCTCGTGCATGGCAGCGCCATCGGGCGCTTCGACCCGAAGGGCCGGCTCGACCGCAAGATCGAGCTCCCGGTGAAGCAGCCGACCATGTGCACCTTCGGGGGTGACGATCTCGACATTCTCTATGTGACGAGCTCGGTCGCGCTCGTGCCCGAGGCCGAGCGCGCGAGCCAGCCCCTCGCCGGCGCGCTCTTCGCGATCCGCGGGCTTGGGGTGAAAGGCCTGCCGGAGCCGTTGTTCGAGGGGTAGGAGCCGCGGACCCGTATCCTCACAGCCTCGCACCGCGATCGCGAAGAGGCGCGCTACCTAAGCGGAATGGAGTTCGTCGACTTGTTCGTTTGATACGTGTCCGAAAGGGCTTTGTATTCGCCGGCGATACGGGCTGCGCGGGCGCGCAACCGGTCCCGACCACCAGCCGGCAGATGCTCGATCATCTCGCGGATCGCATGGCTGGTCCAGAACTCGTTTGTGCGGTTGTAACCGCCCGGCTCCAATGTGAACACCTGCTTCAAGATGCGCAGATCATGAGGTATCGCGAAGGCGTCCCGCGAATCCTCATGGCTGAAGAAATAGTGGATATTGTCAAATCCGGCCCAGGTAATCGCGGAGAGGCACATCGAGCAGGGCTCGTGGGTCGAAAGGAAGATGAGCTCGCTTACCGGCGGACGGCCACCCGCCGGCAGTTCGTAAAACCGTTTGATCGCATGGATCTCGCCGTGCCAAAGCGGATTCTGCATCTCGTTGTTAGTTTCGGCGATGACGACCTTGAGATCGCTCTTGCGGAGCAAGGCGGCGCCGAAAATCTTATTCCCGCGCGAGACACCGATTCTCGTGAGAGGGATGATGGCTGACTCCATCGCCTCGAGGAGCGCCTCTATGAAGATTGCTCCCCCGGGGTCATCGCTCATGATGCGCCCCCGCTTCTCCATGGCAGCGTTATCCCGTACCAGCGAGCCTCAACGGCTCGGCGAGCTCGATATCCTGCGAGCGGAAATAGAGGAAGACGGGCAGGCGCGGCGAGCGGCCGACGCCTGCCTTCTCGGCGCTGATCTGGATCTTGTGGGACGGATTGTCCGTAAAGCGGAAGATGCCCTCCGCATCGGTTTCGACGTGCATCTTCTCCTCGTAGGTCACGAAGTTGTAGACCCAGAGCGCCACGGTCGCGCCCGCGACGGGCTTGCCGGAGGCGTCGACCACGCGGCCCGTGACGAGGCCGTGATCATGGCTCGCGACATAGATGTTCCAGATGAGAGCCAAGATTGCGATTGCCCCCGGCACCACGACGAAACGGTTGAGGAAAGCGCGTTGCCAGAACGAGCGGGCTGGGCCGTCTTCGCGCATGAATTCACCCCTTCGTCGCGCCGGAGGTCAGGCCGCAGATGAACTCCTTCTGGGCCAGCAGGAAGAGCAGCAGGCCCGGCGCCAGAACCATGATGCAGAAGGCATAGAGCGCCCCTGTCGTATCCTCCTGATAGGAGAGGAAGCGCGCCAGCCCCAGCGGCAGCGTCTGCATGTCGGGCGAGCGCGTCATGATCAGCGGCCAGAGGAAATTGTTCCAG
>JBIOEK010000095.1:0-10086 GCA_044445925.1 Hyphomicrobiales bacterium | reverse complement strand
GGCATGATCCCCAAGGTCGAGACCTGCATCTACGCCATCGAGCAGGGCGTCGAGGCCGTGAGCATCCTCGACGGCAAGCGGCCGCACGCGGCCCTCGTCGAGCTGTTCACCGATCACGGCGCCGGCACGATCATCAGGCGGTGAGGGTCGAACGGCCTTACCGCAGCGCCGGCCGCAACCAGGCAGCGGCGGCGCAGAGGACATAGATGGCCCCGCCGAGCGCCATGACCGGCACCGCTCCGAGCAAGCCGACGAGCGCCGGGGCGGCGAGCATCGCGAGCAACACCCCGGCGGAAGCCGCCGCCAGCAGAACGCGCGTAGCCGCCGCGATTTCCTCGGGGGCGATCAGCGTCTGACGCAGCGTCGCGAGGGTGATATCCTGCAACGGGCCGCCGAAGCCGGATAGGCACGCGGCCGCGGCGAGCGCAGGGAGGCGCCAGGCCGGCGGCAACGGCGCGCCGCAGGCCAGCGCCATCAGGGCGATGCCGATTCCCGTCACGAGGACACCGGTGAACACGAGCCGACCCGGGCGCTCGGAGAGGGGGCGGCTGCCGACGACCAGGTTGGCCGCCAGGTTGCTGATGCCGTAGCAGGCAATGATCAGCCCGTAGGCGCCAAGCTCCGCGCCGCCCGACGCGGCAAAGCCTCCGCGCGAGATCGCGAGCGGCAGGACGAGGAAGAAGATGGCGTACCAGACGCCGTTAGTGACGCTCTTGATGTCGAGCGCATAGCTCAGCAACGGCTGCGCCCGCAGGGCGCCGAGGCCTCGTCTGAGGCTATGACGGAAGGCGAGGCTGCGGCCGGTCGCAGGCGCCTCCCGCGGCTCGGCGATGCTGCGCAGAGAAGCGACGGCCAGGCCCGAGACGAGGAAGCTCGCGGCGTCCAGCGAGAAGAAATGCACGACCGGGATGAGGGTGCCGGCGAGCGCGATCAAGCCCGGGCCGAGCAGCCTTGCAAGGCGGTCGGTCGCGTCGAAAAGGCCATTCACCGCGACCAGCAGACGCCTGTCCGGAACAAGAAGCGGCAGCAGGGTCTGCAGCGCCGGCTCGAACACCGCCTCCCCGACCGCCAGCACCACGACGGAAAGCCCGAGCAGCGTGGCAGTCGGTCCATGCCCCGCGATCCAGACCCCGACCAGGATCAGCAACGCCGCGGCGCGTGTCAGATCGGCGCCGATCATGCTCCAACGCCGGCTCCAACCATCCGCGAGCCCCCCGCCGAGAAGGACGGAGGTGAGGATCACTGCCGCCCGCGCGGCCGACAGATAGCCGGCCGCGGGGCCGAGCAAGTCGACCGCGACCCAACCAAGCGCCACCACGTAGAGCTGGTCGCCGATCGCCGAAAACGCCAGCGCCGACCAGAGACGCACAATGGGCCGGCGGCCAAGCGGGGAAAGGATTTTCGCCCGCAGCATCAGGCCGGCTGCGGGGCGCGGCGGTTCGTGGCGCCTTCGCAGAGGAAAGCCCCGGCCTTCGAGGCAAGGGGGGCATATATCCGCGCACCCCCGCAACAGGCGATGCGCAAATGCACGTCTCCAATCCTACGCATGCGGCCCTCGCCTGCCTCAATTGCCGGTGAGGGCCTGGTCGAGATCGGCATAGAGGTCCAGCGGATCCTCGAGGCCGACGGAGAGGCGCAGGATGTCCGGCGGACAGGGCGTGCCCGCGCCTTCGATCGAGGCGCGGTGCTCGATCAGGCTCTCGGCGCCGCCGAGCGAGGTCGCGCGCTTCCACACCGCGACCCGCGCCGCCGTCTCGATGGCGCGCGCTTCCCCTCCCCTCACGGCGATCGACAGCATACCCGAGAAGCCGCCGCGCATCTGGCGTTGCGCCACCTCATGACCGGGATGGGAGGCCAAGCCGGGATAGAGCGTGCGCGTGACGGCCGGGTGCGCCGCGAGCTTCTCGGCGAGGAACATGGCGGTCCGGCATTGAGCCTCGACGCGCAGATGCAGGGTGCGCATGCCGCGGATCAGGAGATAGGCTTCGAAGGGGCCGAGGATACCGCCATAGATGCTGCGGATGCCTGCGAGGCGCTCGAACAGGGCATCGCGTTTCGCCAAGGCGAGGGCGCCTGCGATCACGTCGGAATGGCCGTTGAGATATTTGGTCGCCGAATGCATGACGATGTCGGCGCCAAGAGCGAGAGGGTTGGTGAGGACCGGGGTCGCGACGGTCGAATCGACGGCGAGCTTGGCTCCGGCGCCATGCGCGATCTTCGCCGCCGCCGCGATGTCGGTGATCGTCCAGAGCGGGTTTCCCGGCGTCTCGAGCCAGACGAGCCTCGTCGGGCCGGCCTCGACCGCCGCCCGCAGGGCGGTTAGGTCGCTGGTATCGACCCGCGCGAAGGTGAGGCCGCGGCGCTTGGCCTCGTCGCGCAGCCAATTGCGCGTGCCCGTATACATCACCTCCTGGGCGACGATATGGTCGCCTGCCTCGAGCGATTGGAAGACCGCAGAGATGGCGGCCATCCCCGAGCCGAAGAGGAGGGCTGCTTCGGCCCCCTCGAGGGTCGCGAGCACGGCTTCCGCCTCGCGCACCGTGGCGTTGTCCGGCCGCCCATAGAGATAGCCCGAACGATATTGGTTGTCCGGATCGCGCAGATAGGTGGTCGCCATGTGCAGCGGCATGACCAAAGCCTTGGTCACGGGATCGACCGAGCCCATCGCCTGCACGGCGAGGGTGCGCGGCGATAGACGCCGGTCATTGGCGCGCGAGCGCGAAGCATCTTCGGTCATGCGGCAAGCCTTCCCTTGTTCGGGGCGGCAATCTACCGGCAATGCGCGCTATTTGCGAATTCTTCGGCGCTCGGGAGCTTTGACGAGCGGCGCGCCCGAAGGCCCGTGACATTCGAACGGGGGTCGTCTCGGACGCGACGATTCTTGCTTGTGAATGTCGACAGGCCTTAAGATCACGGCGTGAAATCGACCGTGACGGCCTGCGCCTCGAGCGGCGGCGCGGTGAGCCGCGCCCGGAACGGCGCCGTCTCGCCGGGCGCAAGCGCCTTGATGCCCGAGCTCGTCGTCCAGAAATAGACCGGCCTTGCCTTTATGTCCGACAAGGTGACGCGCAGGCGCGGCGCATCGCGAGGCTGCGGAGCGATATTGCGCAGAACGCCCTCGATCGCCAAGGAGCGCGTCCCGCCCACATCCTCGAAGCGGGCGCTGACATGCTCGAACTCGAAGCCGCGCAGATTGACCCGCATCCCGACCGCCGCATAGGCTGGCGCGAGTCGCGGCAGGAGGCGCAGGATCATCTCGGGCCTCGCCAGAGCGCAGGCGACGAGGATGATCGCAAGGCCGATACCGAGCGCGACCGGAAGGCGGGACGGCCCCCGTCCGGGAAGGCCTCGTGCCGAAAGTTTCGAAGCCAGGCCCAGCGGCGCCGCCACGATCTCGCCCAGCGCTGCGCCTATGCGGCGATGAGTGCCAGGGTCTCGCATCGGCACCCCGCTCCTGGCTGGAGGCTCGCTGGCCGCAAACGTGACGTTCACCTTCCGCTCCTCATCGATACGCTTGCGCCTCCTCGGGCTCGGCCTCGCGGCACGGCTTGCATCTTGTTCGCAAACCGGCAGCATGCCGAATCGAGCGCGAGGCGCTGCAATGAAACATTTCCGGCGGACGGCGGGATGGTCGTCGAGCATGGTTAACGGCCGATGAACGACGCTGCGGGCCTCGCGCCGATGATCCGCTTCAAGCATGTCGGCATGCGCTATGGGGTTGGGCCCGAGATCCTGCGCGACCTGACCTTTGCCATCGCCCCCTTCTCGTTCCAGTTCCTCACCGGCCCTTCGGGCGCGGGAAAATCGACCTTGCTCAAGCTGATCATGCTCTCGCTTCGCCCTACGCGCGGCATCGTCGAGATGTATGGTTCCGACGTCGCGCGCATGACCGAGGCGCAGCTGACGATGGTGCGGCGCAAGACCGGCGTGGTGTTCCAGGAGTTCCGCCTGCTCGATCATCTCACCACATTCGAGAATGTGGCGCTGCCGATGCGGGTCCAGGGCCGGGCGGAAACGAGCTACAGGGCCCAGGTGATCGAGCTTCTGCAATGGGTCGGCCTCGGCGACCGCATGCATGTCCTGCCGCCGGTCCTATCGGGCGGGGAGAAGCAGCGCGCCGCCATTGCCCGCGCTCTGATCGCCAAGCCCGAATTCCTGATTGCCGACGAGCCGACCGGCAATGTGGACCCGACGCTGGCACGCAGGCTCCTGCGTCTCTTCGTCGAGCTGCACCGCCTCGGCACCGCCATCATCATCGCGACCCATGACTATTCGCTGATGGAGCAGTTCGAGGCGCGGCGCCTCGTGCTCAGCGATGGCCGGCTCCGCATCGAGGAGCCGGCGGGCTTGGAGGAGCAGGCGAGCTTGGAAGAGCAGGCAGGCTTCGATGAGCAAGCGGGCTTCGATGAGCAAGCGGGCTTGGAGGAGCCGCAACGATGAGCGACAATGCCCTAGCGGCCCTTTCCGAAGATGGGCAAGAGGCATTCCAAGCGATGAGCGTTCCAGCTCCGCGTCCGGCCGTGCCCGGCCCCTTGCGCCGGCAGGGCTCGCTCGTGCCGCAGCGCTCCATCGCTGGCCGTTCGCTCGTCATGGTCATTGCCATCATGACCTTCCTCGCATGCCTGGCCGCCGGCGCAGCTCATCTCGTCTCGCGAGCCGTCGACGACTGGACGGCCTCGATCGTGAGCGAGATGTCGATCGAGGTCCGCCCGCTTCCCGGCCGCGACATCGAGGCGGACGTGGCGGCGGCCGCCGAGGCCGCGCGCAAGACCACGGGCATCATTGAGGTGAAGGTTTTCTCGCGCGCCGAATCGGAAGCGCTCCTGCAACCTTGGATCGGCACCGGCCTCGATGTCAGCGACCTTCCGATCCCCCGCATGATCACCCTGAGCCGGCGGCCGAATGCGAGCCCCGACATCGCCGATCTCGGCCGAAGGCTCGCCGTCATCGGACCCTCGGTCTCGCTCGACGATCATCGCGCCTTCGTCACGCGCCTATCCAGCATGGCCAATGCCTTGATCGTGGTCGCGGTCGGCATCGTCGCCCTGGTGCTCGCCGCGAGCGCGCTCGCCGTCGGATTTGCCACCCGCTCGGCGGTGGCGCTCAACCACGAAGTCGTCGAGGTGCTGCACCTCGTTGGCGCCGACGACGATTTCGTGGCCCGCGAGTTCCAGAGGCGCTTCCTGGCGCTCGGCGTCGAAGGCGGTTTCCTCGGCGCGGTCGCGGCGGCGGTATGTTATTTCATAGCGGGCATATTATCGACGAAATTTGCGTCGACAGCGGCGGCTGAACAGATGGAAGCCGTATTCGGCTCGTTCCAATTCGGCGCGGCGGGCTATGGATTGATCGCCTTGGTCGCCGCGGCGGTGGCGTATTCGACGGCAATCGTGTCGCGGCTGACGGTCAAGCGGCGTTTGCGGTCGATGGCGTGATTAACATATCCTGAAGGAATTCGCTTGAATGCTGGCCATCTCGCGGCGGCAGAGGCGACGAGAGGCGAAGCGGTTGAACGAGCCGAGGACGTAGGTGAACGGGGCGCGCATCGCGACCGGACACGAGGTCATCTCAGAGCCCGCATCCGGACGGGATTCGCGGCGGCGTCGGGCGCGCGCCTTGGGCCGCGCCTTGGGCCGCGCCCTGAGCGTGGCCCTGGTGCTCGGACTTGCGCTGTTCGGGGCCGGGTTGGTGCAGTTCGCTGATGCGTTGCCTCATCCTGGGTTCGCGCTCGGCCCCGCCGACGCTGTCGTGGTGCTCACTGGCGGAGAAAATCGCGTTGCCAAGGCGGTCGAGCTGATCGCCGGCGGTCGAGGGCAGCGGCTCTTGATCAGCGGGGTGAACGATCATACCTCGGCTAAGGCCATCGCCGAGGCCGTCGATCAGAACCAGGCGCTGTTCAGATGCTGCATCGATATCGACCGGCGCGCCAGAAACACCATCGGCAATGCGGTCGAGATCGCACGATGGGTGAAAGCGCATGACTACCACTCGCTCATCGTCGTCACCGGCGCCTATCACATGCCGCGTGCGCTCAACGAATTGAGGCGGGTTCTACCCGACACCCGGCTCATTGCGGATCCGGTGCTCACGCCCGGCCTCGATCTCGATGCCTGGTGGACCGATGAGCGCACCACGCGCGTGATCGTGTTCGAATACGCCAAATACCTCGTCTCCGAGATCAGGACGCGTTTGCCGTCCTCCAGCCCGAGCTGAGCGGGCCCATAAGGTATCCCTTCTAGCCATAGGACGAGGAGCCAATGACGATCCTGCGCAGCATCGAGGAGCTCGAGAACCTCTACGGCCACCCCAAGGGCGGCGCCGTCCTCAAGGAGATTTCCTTCCTCAACCCGCATTACCGCGCCTTCGTCGAGGCGTCTCCATTCGTCGTGTTGGCGTCCGCCGGGCCGGACGGGCTCGATTGCTCGCCGAAGGGCGACGCGCCCGGATTCGTGCGCATCCTCGACGACCACAGGCTCGCCCTTCCCGACCGGCCCGGCAATAACCGGATCGACAACCTCAGAAACATCGTCGTCGACCCGCGCGTCGCGCTTCTGTTCATGGTGCCGGGCGTCGGCGAGACGCTGCGCGTCAATGGCAGGGCAGTGATCTCGACCGAGGCCGAGCTTCTGGCCTCCTTCGCTGTCCAGGGAAAAGCGCCGCGCACCGTCATCGTGGTGACGGTCGAGGCGGCCTATATCCATTGCTCGAAAGCGCTCATGCGCTCGAAGCTCTGGGACGCATCGAGGCGTCTCGAACGCTCCATGCTGCCGAGCCTCGGAGAGATGCTGGCGCTCATCAGCGCCGACGCCATCGACGCGAAGGCCTATGATCGCGACTTGCCGGGAAGGCTCGAGTCCACGCTCTATTGATGCGCCAGGCGTTCCGGCTCATAGGTTGCGGCGCTAAGGCGAGAAGCGGGGCGACCGCCTGCGGCATCGATCCTGACCTGCCACTCCCGGCAACTCCCCTGGCCGCCATGCATGATCTGAGACGGCACGTTCTGAGACGGCATGATCTGAGACGGCATGACTCGAGACGGCATGACTCGAGACGGCATGACTCGAGACGGCATGACTCGAGACGGCATGACCTGGGACACTCCGCCCCATGCTGACAGTGAGATCGGCACTCTACAACGTCGCCTTCTACCTGAACCTCACGCTGTGGTGCCTCGTCGCCTTCCCGACGCTCATCCTGCCGCGTCGCTATTTCATGCGCGTCGCCAAGCTCTGGGGATCGACCTCGGTGTGGCTGCTGAAGCCCATCGCGGGCACAGGCGTGCGCTGGTCCGGCCTCGACAAGCTCCCATCGGGCGGCTGCATCATCGCCTCCAAGCATCAATCGACTTTCGAGACCTTCGCCCTCTTCATCATCTTGAAGGACCCGGCTTTCATCTTGAAGCGGGAGCTCATGTTCATCCCGTTCTTCGGCTGGTACCTGATCAAGGGGGCGATGATCCCGGTCCGCCGCGGCCAGACCGGGCGCGAGGCCCTGGCGTCGATGAGCGCCAAGGCCAGGGAGGCGATCGCCGCCGGGCGCCAGCTCATCATCTTCCCGGAAGGCACGAGGCGCGCGGCCGGAGCGCCGCCCGATTACAAATCCGGAGTCGCCCATCTCTATGCAGCGACCGGGGCTACCTGCGTGCCCATCGCGCTCAATTCCGGCGTCTTTTGGCCGAGGCGCGCCCTGACGCGCCGGCCCGGCACCATCACGATCGAGGTCCTCGACCCCATCTTGCCGGGCATGCGCCCGAAGGCCTTCCTGGCCGAGCTCCGCGCGCGGATCGAGCAAGCCTCGGCGCGGCTGGTCGAGGAGGGGCGGCGCGAGACGGGCCTGTGACCTCCGCCCCATCCCGTCTTCCGGCAAATGATCTTCTGGCCAATGATCTTCTGGCCTGGTACGACCGGCATCGGCGCGAGCTACCCTGGCGGGCCGCGCGCGGTGGGCGCATGGATCCCTACCGCGTATGGCTGTCGGAGATCATGCTGCAGCAGACGACGGTGCGCACCGTCGGCCCTTATTTCGAACGCTTCCTCGCGCGCTTCCCGACCGTGCGCGCGCTCGCCTTTGCGCCCCTCGAGGAGGTGCTCGCGGCCTGGGCCGGGCTCGGCTATTACAGCCGGGCGCGCAATTTGCACGCCTGCGCCAAGGCGATCCTGGAGAGGCATCTTGGCGAGTTCCCGCGCACCGAAGCCGAGCTCGCCACGCTGCCGGGCATCGGCCCCTATACGGCGGCGGCCATCGCCTGCATCGCCTTCGAGGAAAGAACCGTTCCCGTGGACGGCAATGTCGAGCGCGTGATCGCGCGGCTATTCCGGGTGGCGGACGCGCTGCCGCGAGCCAAGCCCCGCCTCCGCATGCTCGCCGGGCGTCTCGCGCCGCCGCTGCGCAACGGGGATTTCGCGCAGGCGCTCATGGATCTCGGCGCCATGATTTGCAGGCCGCGGCAGCCGGCTTGCGCGCTCTGTCCTTGGCATGAGCCCTGCGCCGCGCGGGTCGCCGCGGACCAGGAGAGCTACCCTAGGAAGAGCGCCAAGCGCGAAGGCAGGCTGCGGCATGGCGCGGCCTTCATCGTCTTGCGGGAGGATGGAGCCGTGCTCGTGCGCAGGCGCAAGGAGGACGGCCTGCTCGGCGGGATGACCGAGGTGCCGGGCAGCGAATGGTCTGTCGATTTCGATCCGGACACCGCCCTCGCGCAGGCTCCCCATCCGGTCGCGGGCCCGGCATGGGATTGGCAACGCGCCGGCGGCCATGTCCGGCATGTCTTCACGCATTTCCCCTTGCAGCTCCTGGTCTTCGTGGCTTCAGCCGGGCGCGAGGCGCAGGCCCCTTGGGGTTGCCGCTTCCTGCCGCGCGGCAAGATCGCGGGCGCGGCCTTTCCTACGCTGATGCGCAAGGTCCTCGCACATGCGGGCATCGGGCCCGATGGCTCGAAGAGCGCGAGATACGTTCAGGTCAAATCGACGTAGAGCAGTGAACGCATGATCTAAGGCCTGTTGACATTCAGCGATCGCGACGTCCGAGCCCCTTCCGAGCCCCTCGTTCCTGTTGTGTTCGCATCGCGCCTCGATTATCCTGCACCCTCAAGATGACATGCCGCGGCCCAATGACTTGACGGACAAATGGCCGGGGCACGGTTCTTTGACAGGTGAATCTGTAGCTCCGGCGCTGCGAGCTTGCGCTGGTCGCACCGCGGCGATCTCGCGCTGCCTCAATTCGCCTGTTGGCCCCGATCTGCGCGGCACGGCCCCAGACGCTTGCGGCGAAGCGCATCCAGCGTCCTGATCAATCAGATAGCCGGCTACCAGAATCGGAACATGCAATGTTGAAAATCAACATTCCTCAACACTCTCGGGGCCTAATGATCGCCGCAGAGCGAGCGGTTTTTCCCCCGAAAACCAATAGATTCCAGAGTGATAGGGTTGAGGCTCGCATTGTCCAGGTGGGCCCGGCACGCCGATCCCGCAACTGAAGCCGCCAGCGTCACAATCGCCGAAAGGCGCAGTTTTTGGTGCTCAAATGTGAACTGGCTCTAGCCCTTTTGTTCGAATCCTCGAATGACGCACGCTGCCGATCGCGCATGGTCGAGGCTCGACCTCATCGACCCTCTTGGTCTCAGGCCGCCTCGCCGAACTCGCGCCTGAGCGCGATGCGCAGCGTATCGATCGGCAGGCGCCGCCCGCGCTCTTCGTAGTGCCAGAAGGTCCAGCCGTTGCAGGCCGGCAGGCCCTGAGCCAGCGCACCGATCTTGTGGATCGAGCCGATCGCCGGCCCGAGAGCCAGCGTGCCGTCGGCTCGCACCAGCGCGCCTCGCCCCCCGCGCGCATCCGTCACCTGGCTGCCGGCCGTGACTAGGCCCCGCTCGACTACGTTGAGAAAGGGGATGCGCGGCTCGCTGCGCTTGCCCGGCACGGGCTCGACCGTGGCAGGCGACAGCGGCGTCACCGCCGCGATCCTGCGGCGTGCGATCGCCGCATAGCCCTCGTCCCCGCTCGATGCCGATGAAGCGCCGGCCGAGCATCCTCGCCGCCGCGCCCGTCGTGCCCGAGCCGAAGAACGGGTCGAGGATCACGTCGCCCGGATTGGAGG
>JBIOEK010000094.1:0-10120 GCA_044445925.1 Hyphomicrobiales bacterium | reverse complement strand
GTCCCGGCGGCCGGGTACGACGCCATCGACTACGTCGCCCTTCCGCCATCCGCTGTCGACTGCAATTGCTTCGGGCACGAGCAGGCGATCGCCGAATACGTCATGGCGGCTCTTCTGGGCCGCCATGTCCCGCTGATCGATGCGGACCGTCGGCTGCGCAACCGGGATTGGGCGTATTGGGCCGGGGCGCCGGTCCGGGCACATGAGGAGATTGCCGCAAAGACGATCGGCCTCCTCGGGTTCGGGCATATCGGCAAGGCCATCGCCGCACGTGCGAAGGCATTCGAGATGAATGTTCATGTCGCCAACCGCAGCCGGATCTCGGCCCCGCAGCTGGTCGATCGCTCCTTCACGCTCGACCAACTTGCCGAGTTTTGGGGGAGCGCGGATTTCATTGTCGTCTCCGTTCCCCTGACCGCCGAGACGCAGGGGATAGTCGGCGCAGACGCGTTCGCCGCGATGCGGCGAAGCGCCGTTGTGCTCAATGTCGGTCGCGGGCCGACGATCGACGAAAAGGCGCTGTACGACGCCCTGAGGAGCGAACGCATCGCCGGTGCCGTCATCGACACCTGGTACCGCTATCCCGGGCCCGGGCAGGCAGAGGTTTTTCCGTCAGCGCTGCCGTTTCACGAATTGTCGAACCTGATCATGACGCCCCATATGTCCGGCTGGACGCATGGCACGATCCGTCGGCGCCAAAGGACGATCGCCGGCAATGTCATGCGCCGCGCGCGCGCAGAGGACTGCGTCAACGTCGTCAGGCCGAGCTTAAGCTAAGCTAGGATCATGTCAGGGGCACGCATGCAGGCTCCGCCTATGGAGGCGTCCGCAAGGGCGCGTGTCCAGAACCAATAGAGAGCGCCGCCGGCACATGTCACTGATCACTTGCATTCGCACGATCCGGATTGCCGAGCGGCCGAACCTGATCTGGCTGGAGGTGGAGACAAACGAAGGTCTGATGGGCCTCGGCGAGTCGTTTCGAGGTGCTGATGCGATCGAGAGCATCGTCCACGACCAAATCGCTCCGGGATTGCTCGGGCAAGATTCTCGGTCGATCGAAGCCATCTCGCGACGGCTGACGACCCCGTATCTCGGATTTCATAGCGCCAGCGCGGAAATCAGGGCTGCGAGCGCCATCGACCTCGCTCTGTGGGACCTCATGGGGCTGAGACATGGCATTCCCGTTCACGAAGCCATGGGCGGCGCGTCACGTTCCGAAATTCGCGCCTACAACACTTGCGCCGGCTATGCGTTCAACGCCGGAAGCAGCAGCTATGGTGCCGGCAATGCTCGGCGCCTGATCACCGAGACCGACGAAATTCGCGGGCCCTATGACGATCAGATCGCGTTTACGCGCGACGCCGGCGCTCTCGCCGAGAGCCTGTTGGCCGAAGGCTTCACGGCGATGAAGATCTGGCCGTTCGACGCCTATGCCGAACCGTCGGGCGGCCATCTCATCTCGCTGACGCAGCTGCATGCCGGCCTTGAGCCGTTCCGGAAGATCCGCAAGGCCGTCGGCGAAAAGATCGAGGTCATGTGCGAGCTCCATAGTCTCTGGAGCACCCACGCAGCAATCCGCATCTGTCGCGCCCTCGAAGATTACGGCGTCTTCTGGGCGGAAGATCCGCTCAACAAGATGGATGACGCCAATGCTCTCGCGGATCTGAGACGGCAGACGCGCACACCGATCTGCGGCAGCGAGACTCTCGGCGGCACAATCGCTTTCCGCGACTTGCTGGCCGCCAATGCGCTGGACATCGTGATGGTCGACCTCGCCTGGTGCGGCGGACTCACCGAAGGTCGGAAGATCGCCGCATTGGCCGAAGCCTTCGCGAAGCCTCTCGCACCCCATGATTGCACGGGACCCGTCGTGTTGTGGGCCGGCCTCCATCTCGCCTTACATGCCGCAACGGGTATTTTCCAGGAGGTGGTCCGCGCCAACCTGTCGACCTGGTACGCCGACCTTGTGACTTCTCTTCCGAGCCTACGTCATGGAATGCTGCAAATGCCGAAGAGCCCTGGCCTCGGCGCAGCCTTACGGCCAGAAGTGAAGGCTCGATCGGACGCGATCCTGAGGGAGAGCAGAAGAACATCTTAGCCATAGGGTCGACTGCCGGTCGGCGCGGTGCACCGGACTGGGCCGAAGCGACCGGACGGATGCAAAAAAATCCGTTCAGCACGCATAAGCAGACATCCTCACCGAGACGCGACAAGCGAAAGACCGGTCCCCATGGCGGAATTGGATTCCGGCGGCGGTTCCGGTGCCCGTTGTGATGCCTACAGTCGCGCATTGACGTTTCGAGCTCAATATGTCAGCATCACTGACCTATTCGGGCTTGGTGAAAAGCCCTATCTTCTCCCGCCATAGACAGAGGCAGCCGGGCGCGGTGCGCGCCATGGGCCAGCCGAGGAGGACGTCGTGAGCCAGCTCAAATTCGATGTGAGCCTCGACGACAAGTTCGACCTGACGAAATCGCATGTCTTCCTGAACGGCGTGCAGGCGGTGCTGCGCATGCTGCTGATGCAGAAAGAGCGCGACCGACGTGCTGGGCTCAATACCGCAGGCTTCGTCTCGGGGTATCGCGGCTCCCCGCTCGGCGGCCTCGATCTGCAGCTCGCCCGCTCCCAGAAGCTACTCGACGCCTATGACATCGTCTTCAAGCCGGGCCTCAACGAGGAGCTCGCGGCGACCGCCTGCTGGGGCGCCCAGCAGGCGCAGATGCGGGGCGAGGGCCGTTATGACGGCGTCTTCTCGCTCTGGTACGGCAAAGGGCCTGGCGTCGACCGCTCGGGCGATGTGCTGCGCCACGCCAACCTCGCGGGCACCGCGAAGCTTGGCGGGACGCTCGCCCTGATGGGCGATGACCACACTGCCGAATCCTCGACGACGGCGCATCAGAGCGAGTTCCATTTCGTCGACGTGATGATCCCGGTCCTGCATCCAGCCGGCGTCCAGGAGATCATCGACTACGGGCTCTACGGCTATGCCATGAGCCGCTTCTGCGGCACCTGGGTCGGGATCAAGCTGGTCAAGGACAATATCGAATCGACGGGCTCGGCCGACGGCTCCCTCGAGCGCGTGAAGATCATCACGCCCGACGACTTCTTCATGCCGCCGGACGGGCTCAATATCCGCCCCAACGACCCGTTCCTCGTCCAGGAGGCGCGCCTGCAGGAGCATAAGCGCGACGCCATGCTGGCCTTCGTGCGCGCCAACAAGCTCAACCGGGTGGTCACCTCCGGCGGGCCGAACGCCAAGATCGGCATCATCACCACCGGCAAGAGCTATCTCGACGTCAGGCAAGCCTTCGACGATCTCGGCATCGACGAGGTGCGCGCCAACGATCTCGGCATCAGGTTGTTCAAGGTCGGCTGTCCTTGGCCGCTCGGCCGAGCTGAATTGCAATATTTTGCCTCAGGCCTCGACATGATCATCGTGGTCGAGGAGAAGCGCTCCCTCATCGAGGTGCAGCTGCGCGAGGAGCTCTACGGCACCTCGAACCAGCCGATCTGCATCGGCAAGCGGGACGAGCGCGGCGATTGGCTGTTTCCGGTCAAGGCCGCGCTCGACCCGAACGATATCGCGGTCGCGATCGGCGAGCGTATCCTACGCTATCGACGCAGCGAGGAGATCGAGGCCAAGGTGGCGCGCCTCAAGCAGGCCCAGGCCATGCTGGTGCAGACCCAGGACGTCGCCGTCCGCACCCCCTATTTCTGCTCGGGCTGCCCGCATAACAGCTCGACCAAGGTGCCGGAGGGCTCGCGCGCCTATGCGGGCATCGGCTGCCACTACATGGCGGTATGGATGGACCGCAGCACCGAGGGCGTGACGGCGATGGGCGGGGAAGGCGCGAACTGGGTCGGGGAAGCGCCCTTCTCGAGCCGCGGCCATGTGTTCCAGAATCTCGGCGACGGCACCTACAACCATTCGGGCGTGCTGGCGCTGCGCTGGGCTGTCGATACCAAGACGAACATCACCTACAAGATCCTGTTCAACGACGCCGTCGCCATGACCGGCGGCCAGCGCCATGAAGGCGGGCTGAAGGTCGAGCAGATCGCCCAGCAGGTGCGCGCCGAGGGCGTCGAGCGCATTGCGGTCGTCAGCGACGAGCCCGGCAAATACGGCTCGACCCTGCTCTGGCCGCCGCGCGCCACCTTCCATCATCGCGACGAGCTCGACGCGGTGCAGCGCGAGCTGACGAGCGTGCCCGGCGTCAGCGTGCTGATCTACGACCAGACTTGCGCGGCCGAGAAGCGGCGGCGGCGCAAGCGCGGCGAATATCCCGATCCCGACAAGCGCGTCATCATCAACGAGCTCGTCTGCGAGGGCTGCGGCGATTGCGGCGTCGCGTCCAATTGCGTCAGCGTGCAGCCGCTTGAGACCGAGTTCGGCCGCAAGCGCCAGATCGACCAGTCGAACTGCAACAAGGATTTCTCCTGCGTTAACGGCTTCTGCCCCTCCTTCGTCACCGTCGAGGGCGCGCGGCCGAAGAAGATCAAGCCGGTGACGGCCTCGGACGCACAGGCGGATCTTTCGGGCCTCCCCGACCCCGTCGTGCCTCAGATCGCGAAGCAGACCTTCTCGGTCATCGTCACCGGGGTCGGCGGCACGGGCGTTGTCACGGTCGGCGCCATCCTCGGCATGGCGGCCCATCTCGAAGGCAAGGGTTGCGGCATGATCGACATGGCGGGCCTCGCCCAGAAGGGCGGCGCCGTCTACAGCCACGTGCGGCTCGCCAAGACACAAGGCGATATCCACGCGATCCGGGTCGCGGCGGGCGATGCCGATCTCGTGCTCGGCTGCGACCTCGTGGTCACCGCCAGCAAGAAGGTGCTGGCCGCGGTGCGCAGCGGCGCGACCCGTCTGGTCGTCAACACCGCCGAGGTGCTGCCCGGCGATTTCACCCGCAACGCCGATTACTCGCTGCCGGCGGTACGCATCAAGCGCGCCATCCTCCAGGCGGCGGGCTCCGACCAGGTGAGCTTTGTCGATGCGAGCGCCATCGCCACGACGCTGCTCGGCAACTCGATCGCCGCCAACATGTTCATGCTGGGCTTTGCCTATCAGAAAGGCGCGGTGCCGCTCTCCGGCGAGGCGCTCGAGCGTGCCATCGAGCTCAATGGCGAGGCGGTCAAGATGAATATCGCGGCCTTCCGCTGGGGACGGCGCACCGCCCATGACCGCGCCTCGGTCGAAAGCGTGGTCGCGGCCGCCAGCCAGCCGACGCCCGACCGCAAGCTCTCCCTTTCGCTTGAGGAGACGATCGCGCGCCGCGTCGCCTTCCTGACCGACTACCAGAATGCAGCCTATGGCGAGCGCTACCGCAAGCTAGTCGACAAGGTCCGCTCGGCCGAGACCAAGGCGGTGGCCAACGCCAGCGCTCTCGCCGAGGCCGCGGCGCGCTATTACTTCAAGTTGCTTGCCTATAAGGACGAATACGAGGTGGCGCGGCTCTATACCTCGGGCGCCTTCCAGAAGCAGGTCGAGGCCACCTTCGAGGGCGAGAAGCTGCGCTATACCTTCCATCTCGCTCCGCCGCTGCTCGGCCGCAAGGACAAGACCACCGGCCTGCCGAGGAAGACGAGCTTCGGCCCTTGGATGATGAAGGCTTTCGCGTTGCTCGCGAAGCTCAAGGGCTTGCGCGGCACGGCTTTCGACCCGTTCGGCTACAGCGCAGAGCGCAGGACCGAGCGCAAGCTGATCGCCGATTACGAGGCGCTGATGGGCGAGATCGCCGCGAATCTCAGCCCCCGCAATCACGCGCTCGCCGTGGCGCTTGCCGCCGTCCCGGAGAAGATCCGCGGCTACGGTCATGTGAAAGCGCGCCATCTCGAGGCGGTGAAGCGCGAGGAGAAGGATCTCCTCGCGAAGTTCCGTTCGCCGGAGCCCGAAAGCGCGATGCCGCGCGCCGCCGAGTAGACTGAGCGCTTCGCCCTTGGCTCGCAGGAGGTGGGCAGAATTGGTGTCATCCCCGGCGAGCCGCCACACGAGGCCGCGCGCTCGGTTCGCGGGTCCCGTGAATAGTGGCGGCGAGGGAAGCGATCCAGAATCGCGATGGGAAAATGGATTCGCTTCCCTCGTCTCGCCGTAGGGGGCTCGCCTCGCCGGGAATGACAAGAGCCGGCAGCCGGGGTTGACAGGGCGAGCAGGGCCTGTTTCGTCCCGCCCGAGGTTTTGACCATGGCATCCGGTTTCCCAAGATCCCTGCTCGACGGCTACCGCTCCTTTCTCGCCGCGCGCCTGCCGCGCGAGAGGGAGCGATTCGGCGAACTCGCGGCGAGCGGCCAGAAGCCGCAAGTCATGGTGATCGGCTGCTGCGATTCCCGCGTCTCTCCGGAGGTGATCTTCGATGCCGGGCCCGGGGAGATGTTCGTCGTGCGCAATGTTGCGAATCTCGTGCCGCCTTATGAGACGGGGGGGCGCTTCCACGGCACGAGCGCCGCGCTCGAATTCGCCGTGCAGGCGCTGCGTGTGCGCCATATCGTGGTGCTCGGCCATGCGAGCTGCGGCGGCTTCGGGGCTTTCGCCGACCATGCCGCGGCGCCGTTGTCGCCCGGCGACTTCATCGGCAAATGGATGGGCCTCATGACGCCCGCGGCCGAAGCCGCACCGCGCGGCGAAAGCGAAGAGTTCCGGTCCTATGTCGACCGCCTGGCTCAATCGGCGATCGCCTATTCGCTCGACAACCTCATGACCTTTCCCTGCATCTCGACGCTGGTCGGCAGAGGCAGGCTCGCTCTGCATGGCGCCTGGTTCGGCGTCGCGACGGGGGTTCTGTCGGTGCGCGACCCCCAGACGGGGCGCTTCGCCCCGGTCGTCGAAGCTCAGGATGCGATGCCCTCGCCGTTCGCATGCAGGTGAGCTCTTTCCTCCCATCCCACCAGCGAAGCAGCGGCTGAACACCCCATGCTCTTCCCTTCGCCCGAGTTTCTGCTCGTCTTCCTGCCGCTGACGCTTGCGGGCTTTCATTTCCTGCGCCTTGCCGGCAGGCCGGCGCTCTGCGTGCTCTGGCTCTTCCTCGCCTCCGCGGTCTTCTATGCCTGGTGGAGCCCGCGCTTCCTCATCCTCCTTCTCGTGTCGATGCTGGTGAATTGGGGCTGCGCCCATGCGATGGCAAGGCGCGAAGGCACTAGCCGAAAAGCTCTGCTTATCCTGGGTCTCGTCTGGAATCTCGGCATCCTTGCCTATTTCAAATATGCGGATTTCTTCATCGCGAACCTCGATGCGGCCTCGGGCCTCGATTGGCCACTTTTGCATGTCGTCTTGCCGCTCGGCATCTCCTTCTTCACCTTCCAGAAGATTGCGTATCTCGCGGACATCCATGCAGGCCTCGCAAAGCCCGGGCCTTTGAGCGATTTCGCACTTTTCGTCTTCTTCTTCCCGCAACTGATCGCGGGCCCCATCGTCCACCACTCCGAGGTCATGCCGCAGTTCCGCGCCATGGCGGCGAAGGGCGCCGATGCCGATTACTGGCTCGACAGCGCGATCGGCCTCACGCTTCTCCTCATCGGCCTCGTCAAGAAGGTCTGCATCGCCGACCAGCTCGCCCCTTATGCGTCGAAGGTCTTCGAGCATGCAGGCGACGCGCATCTTCACGTCGGCCTCCTCGCCGCCTGGCAAGGGGCGCTCGCCTATACGGTCCAGCTCTATGCGGATTTCTCAGGCTATAGCGACATGGCGATCGGGCTCGCGCGCCTGTTCGGCGTCAAGCTGCCGGCGAATTTCAACTCGCCATATAAATCGACTTCCATCATCGAGTTCTGGCGGCGCTGGCATATGACCCTGTCGCGCTTCCTGCGCGACTATCTCTATGTGCCGCTCGGCGGCAACCGCAAGGGAAAGGTCCGGCGCTACCTCAATCTGATGATCACTATGCTGCTCGGCGGCCTTTGGCACGGAGCCGGCTGGACCTATGTGGTCTGGGGCGGCCTGCATGGCTTTTATCTGCTCGTGAACCATGCTTGGCGCAGCCTGGCGCCCTTCACGCTCCCCAAGCTCTTGGCCTGGCTGATCACTCTGGTTGCCGTGATCGTAGCTTGGATCTTCTTCCGCGCCAGCGATTTCTCGAGCGCCGCGAACATCGTCGCCGGCATGTTCGGCCTGCATGGCAAGGGCGACCCTATAGCCGGCGCGAGCAAAGGGGTCGGCGTCGCCACCGCCGCGATATTCCTCTTGGCGACCCTGATCCTACCCAACTCGCAGCAGATCATGCGCAGCTTCGCCCCGGCGATCGGCCCGGTCGAGCCGCCGCGCGGCCTTGCGCGCAACATCGTCTGGTCGCCCTCACGCCTGACGGCCACCCTCAGCGCCGCCGCCATCATCGCCGTCGTGCTCTACTCCTGGGGCACGACGGAATTCATATATTTCCAGTTCTAGAGGCGAGTGGCAGGCATGAGCGCGCGCGCCTATGTCGCGACCTCCGCAGCCCTCGCCTTTGCGGGCTTATTGTTGATCGCGGCCCTGGGTTTCGCCGTCGACGCTTATGGCGTGTTCGGCACGAGGCTCATCCCCGCGTCGCGCTTCCCGCCTAATATGCGCCTCTTGAAGCATTGGGATCGTGTGACCAAGGCAATCGAGATCGCCGAGCGGCAAGGCGACCAGGTCCTGATCGTCGGGGATTCCCGCTCCCAACACGGGCTCGATCCCGATGCACCGGCGCTCGCCGGGGTCAAGGGCTACAATGCGGCGCTCGCCGCGGCGACGCTCGCCGAGCAGATGGCGGTCCTCGATTACGCGCTCAAGCATGAGCCGACGATCAAGCATATCGTCTGGGGGCAGTCTTTCGAAAGCTTTCCCTTCGAGATCTTCCCTCCGACCGACTATCGAGAATCGGCCTTCGCCGGCCGCGGCATCTTCCCGGGTCTCCTGCGTCATCTCTTCGATGCCGATCGGGTCCTGTCGAGCTTCAAGGCCTTGTGGCAAGCCCGCCATGCAGTGCGCGCGCCCATGAAGCGCAACGGCGTCGTCACCTATGGCGGCGACCCGGTTGAGGGGCCAGGAATCGCGAGGCAGTTCGAGAGCGAGCTCGCGGGAAAGATCCGCGAACTCTCCGGACCGCTGTCGCAAGAGGCGATCGACAAGGCCCATGGCGAGCTGGCGCAGCGACTGCGCGAGCTCAAGGCCGCTGGCATCGATGTGGATATCGTCATCGTTCCCATGCATATCTGGCGGCTCGAATTCCTGCGGCGGATCGGCGATGAAGCGCAAAGCGATGCCTGGAAGCGCCAGTTCGCCGCGACGCTCGAGGGGCTGGCCGGGGCGCCGGGCACAGGCAAGCTGCGCCTCTTCGATTTCGCGAGGCCCCATGCCTTGGTCGAGCAATCGCCCTTAGACCCGCTACCACCGGGCGAAAGGCGCTACTATCTCGAAACCAACCATTTCTATCCCTGGTTCGGCGATAAAGTGCTCGCCAGGGTGTTCGGCAAGGGCGAGGACGGCGAGGGGGCGGCAGCGAGCGAGCTGTTCGGGCAGGAAATCGGCCAAGGCGCCAATTCGATATCGATCGACAGCGACATCGCGACGGCCCGAGCCGCCCTCGACCGCTGGGAGAGCACGCATGAAGATGAAGTGGGCCATATCAGAAAGCTCATCTCGCGCTGACGAGTGGGGTGTCCCGGCGCGAGGCGTAGCCGAAGTGGCGGGCGCCTTTCAGCTTGGGGCCAGCTCCTCGCTCGGGTCGGCGCTTCGCGATGATCGAGCCGATCCCACAAGGAGCGGATGTGACAGGCGCGCGCCCAGCTCTCGCGACCGTCAACCATGGGCGAGTTTCCGACGGTGACTGCGCGCGCCTATGTCGCGACCTGCGCCGCGCTGGCGCTCGCAGGCTTCGCGCTCATCGCGACGCTGGGCCTCGTCGTCGATGGCTATGGCATATTCGGCACGAGGCTCATCCCCGCCTCGCGTTTCCCGCCCAATCTCCGCCTCGCGAGGGGTTGGGATCGCGTGACAAAGGCGATCGAAATCGCCGAGCGGCAGGGCGACAAGATCCTGTTCGTCGGGGATAGCCGCACCCAGCTCGGGCTTGATCCCGATGCGCCGGCGCTCGCTGGGGTCAAGGCCTATAATGCGGCCCTCGTCGGGGCGACGCTCGCCGAGCAGATTGTCGCGCTCGATTACAGC
>JBIOEK010000093.1:0-10167 GCA_044445925.1 Hyphomicrobiales bacterium | reverse complement strand
ACTTCGATCTGCCCTTCATCAATTTCGGGCGCCTGCGGCCGCTGCACACCTCGGCCGTGATCTTCGCCTTCGGCGGCAACGTGCTGCTGGCGACCTCGTTTTACGTGGTGCAGCGCACCTGCCGCACGCGGCTGGCAGGCGATCTTTCGCCCTGGTTCGTGGTGCTCGGCTATAATTTCTTCATCGTCATCGCCGGCACCGGCTATCTCCTCGGCATCACCCGGAGCCACGAATATGCGGAGCCCGAATGGTACGCGATTCTGTGGCTCGTCATCGTCTGGGTGACCTATTTCCTCGTCTTCATCGCGACGGTCGCCAAGCGCAAAGAGCCCCATATCTACGTCGCGAACTGGTTCTACCTCTCCTTCATCATCACCATCGCGGTCCTGGTCCTCGGCAACAACACCGAGATACCGGTCTCGATCTTCTCGTCGAAGTCCTATCCGGTCTGGTCGGGCGTCCAGGACGCCATGATCCAATGGTGGTACGGCCATAACGCCGTCGGCTTCTTCCTGACAGCCGGCTTCCTGGCCATCATGTATTACTTCGTTCCGAAGCGGGCGGAGCGGCCGATCTATTCCTATCGCCTGTCGATCGTCCATTTCTGGTCGTTGATCTTCCTTTATATCTGGGCCGGGCCCCATCACCTCCACTACACTGCCCTGCCGGATTGGGCCCAGACGCTGGGCGCCACCTTCTCTCCATCATGCTGTGGATGCCGTCCTGGGGCGGGATGATCAACGGCCTGATGACGCTTTCGGGCGCCTGGGACAAGCTCAGGACCGATCCGGTGCTGCGCATGCTCGTGGTCTCGGTCGCCTTCTACGGCATGTCGACCTTCGAGGGGCCGCTGATGTCGATCAAATCGGTCAACGCACTGAGCCATTACACGGATTGGGGCATCGGCCATGTGCATTCGGGCAGCCTCGGCTGGGTCGCCTTCGTCTCCTTCGGGGCGCTCTACTGCCTCATCCCCTGGATTTTCGATCGCAAGCTCTATTCGCTGAAGCTCGTCGAGTGGCATTTCTGGGTCGCCACGATCGGCATCGTCTTCTACATCTCGGCGATGTGGGTCGCCGGCATCATGCAAGGCCTGATGTGGCGCGCCTACACCGAGCAGGGCTTCCTCGAATACTCCTTCGTCGAGACCACCGAGGCCATGCATCCGATGTATGTGATCCGGGCCCTGGGCGGAGCGCTCTTCCTCAGCGGCGCGCTGATCATGGTCTTCAACATCTACAAGACGCTGGTGCCGGGGAAGGCTGCCGAGGCGCGCCTGCCTCCGGCCTCCGCAACCACCGGCCTCGCGCCCGCAGAGTGAGGAGAAAGAGATGCCGCTTTCGATCGCCAAGCGTTGGCCGGGCCACAAACTGTTCGAGACGAGCTCGATCTGGCTCGTCATCGGAATCATCGCCGCGATTGCAGTCGGTGGCATCGTGGAGATCGTGCCGCTCTTCTACTTGAAGAACACGATCGAGCAAGTCGAGGGGATGCGCCCCTACTCGCCCCTCGAGCTCGCCGGCTTCAACATCTATGTGCGCGAGGGTTGCTATCTCTGCCATTCGCAGATGATCCGCCCGCTGCGCGACGAGGTCGAGCGCTACGGCCATTACTCGCTCGCCGCGGAAAGCATGTACGACCACCCCTTCCAATGGGGTTCCAAGCGCAACGGGCCCGATCTCGCCCGCGTCGGGGGCAAGTATTCGGACGACTGGCACCGTGACCACATGCGCGACCCGCGCGCCGTGGTGCCGACCTCCATCATGCCGGGCTATCCTTTCCTCGAGAGGACGCCGCTCGCCTACGAGCACATCGCCGATGACCTCCTTGCTCTCTCGCGCGTCGGCGTGCCCTATACGCAAGAGATGATCGACAAGGCGGTGATCGACCTCAAGGCGCAGGGCACGCCCGACAGCGGCAATGTCGATGCCATGCTCAAGCGCTACCCGAAAGCCATCGTGCGCGACCTCAAGGTCGACAAGGGTCAGTTGAGCGAGCTCGACGCCCTGATCGCCTATCTGCAGCGCCTGGGAACGCAAGTCGACTTCAAGATCTACGACGACAAAGCCAATATTCGCTGAGGAATCTATCATGTCGACTTACGAATTCTGGCAAGATATCGCGGCGAAATGGGGCTTCGTCTATTTTGCGGTGTTCTTCGCGATCGCCTGCGGCTATGCGCTCTGGCCGTCCAAGAAGAAGTTTTTTGAGCGCGCGGCTCGCCTGCCCTTGGACGAGGATTGATCATGTCGGAAGATCACAAGGCACCCGTCGATCCCCATACGGGCAAGACGACGACCGGCCATGAATGGGACGGCATCGCCGAATTGAACACGCCCCTGCCCCGCTGGTGGGTGTGGACCTTCTACGCCACCATCCTGTGGGCCCTCGGCTACTGGATCGTCTACCCCGCTTGGCCGCTTCTCTTCGGCGCGACCAACGGCATCATCGGCTGGCACTCGCGTAGCGCAGTCGAGCAGGATATCGCCGGGCTTCAGACCTTGCGCGGCCCGATGACCGCGAAGCTCGCCTCGGCCTCGCTCGCCGAGATCGAGAAGACGCCCGAGCTCCTGAGCTTCGCGCGGGCGGCAGGCGCGGCCGTGTTCGCGATAAATTGCGCTCCGTGCCACGGCGCGGGCGCGCAGGGCTCGAAGGGCTATCCGAACTTGAACGGCGACCGGTGGCTGTGGGGAGGCACGCTCGAGCAAATCCAGCAGACGATCACGCATGGTGCCCGCTGGGATACCGACTCCGAGACCCATATGAGCCTGATGCCGGCTTTCGGCCGCGACGGGCTATTGAAGCGCGAAGAGGTGCTCGCCGTCGCCGATTTCGTGCGCAGCCTGTCGGGCTCGCCTGCCGAGCCGGGAGCCGATCTCGCGAAGGGCAAGGAAGTGTTCGCCGCGAACTGCGCCATTTGCCACGGGCCCGAGGGCAAGGGCAACCAGGAAGTCGGCGCGCCGAATCTCACGGGCCAGATATGGCTGTATGGCTCGGACAGGGCGGCCATCATCGAGCGCGTCACCAATGGCGGCGGGGGCGTCATGCCGGCATGGGGAGCAAAGCTCGACGCCACGACGATCAAGGCGTTGACGGTCTATGTTCATGCGCTGGGCGGCGGCCAGTAGACGATGACCAGCGCCACCCTCAAGGACGCCCCCCTCGCGGCCGATGCGGAAGGCGAACCGCTCTACGCGGCGGCACGCCGGATTTACCCGCAGAAGGTGTCGGGCGCCTTTCGCCGCCTGAAATGGCTATTGCTGGTGCTCACGCTCGGCATCTACTACCTCTTGCCTTTCGTCAGATGGCATCGAGGCCCGAGCGAGCCGACGCAGGCCGTCCTCGTCGATCTGGCGCACCGGCGCTTCTACTTTTTCTTCATCGAGCTCTGGCCGCAGGAAGTGTATTATTTCACCGGCCTGTTGATCCTCGCTGCCCTCATCCTGTTCCTGATGAATGCGGTCGCCGGTCGCCTATGGTGCGGCTATCTGTGCCCGCAAACCGTATGGACCGATCTTTTCATGGCTGTCGAGCGCCTGATCGAAGGCGACCGCCGCGAGCGCATGCGCAAGGATGCGGGGCCGCTCACCCTCGAACGCCTCACGGAGAAGCTGCTCAAGCATTCGATCTGGCTCGCCATCGCCTGGTGGACCGGAGGCGCCTGGGTGCTCTATTTCGCCGACGCGCCGACGCTGGTCGTTCAGCTCGCCACATTCTCGGCGCCGATGGTCGCTTACGGAGCCATAGCGGTCTTGACCTTCACGACCTATGTGCTGGCCGGCCATATGCGCGAGCAACTCTGCCTCTATATGTGCCCCTGGCCGCGCATCCAGGCGGCGCTCACGGACGAGAATGCGCTCAATGTCACCTATCGCTATGACCGCGGAGAGCCTCGCTACTCCTTGAAGAAGGCGGAGTTGCTGCGGGCGACGGACCAACCGGCCGGTGATTGCATCGATTGCGGCCAATGCGTCGTCGTGTGTCCCACCGGCGTCGATATCCGTGAAGGGGCCAATCTGGGTTGCATCCAATGCGGGCTGTGCATCGATGCCTGCGACACGGTGATGCATAAGGTCGGCCGCCCGCCGCGCCTGATCGCCTACGACACGGACATCAATATCAAGCGCCGCTCCGCCGGCCTCGAGCCCATCTATCGCCTCCTGCGGCCGCGCACCCTGCTCTATTCGGCACTGATCGCGCTGATCGGCGCCGTCATGATCCTTGCGCTTTTCGAGCGGGCCGAATACGGGATCGCCGTCATCCACGACCGCAACCCGCTCTATGTTCGTCTCACGGACGGCGCCGTCCGCAACGGCTATACGGTTCGCTTCGTCAACAAGGAAGGCGAGATGCGTCGGTTCGAGCTCAAGGTATCGGGGCTCGAGGACGCGATCGTCGAGATCGTCGGCACCGAGCACGACCTCTCGGGCCGGGAGATCATCGAGGTCGGGCCCGATCAAACGCGCGAAGTGCGCGTGCTCGTGTCGACCAGGACGAAGCAAAAGGACGCTTCCGTCCCGCTCACCTTCACGACGATCGACGAGAACGGAGCGCTAGCGGCAAGCGTCAAGGATTTCTTTCGTTCGCCCTAGGGAATTTTGCGGCGAAGCGGCCTTCGGTTCGCCGCGGAAAATGCGTCAGAAGAAAAAAGTCGGCGCCCGGCCCGATTTAAGCGGACGCAATAGACTCTAGAGCCCATTATGGACCTGGCAAGGAGTGGTCGCATGTCGGAAGTTCTCCTCGACGCACAAGGCTGGCGCGACAAGGCCAAGCGCGAGAGGCGGCGGCCGTTGACGGGCCGCATGGTGCTTGCCATCCTGTTCGCCTTCTTCGGGACGGTCGGGGCGGTGAATGCCGTGATGGTCCACTACGCGCTGTCCTCCTTCCGAGGAGAGGTCGCCGAACACCCCTATGAGGCGGGCCTCGCCTTCAATTCGGAGCTCGCCGCGGCGCGCGCCCAGGAGACGAGAAATTGGAAGGTCGAGGTGAAATTCAATCGCAGCATCGAAGGCAGGCACCTCGAAGTCACGGCACGCGATGCGCAAGGCGCTCCGATCGGCGGCTTGCGCTTCACGGGCATATTCGCCGCACCCGTCGACGGAGCGCTCGACCGGCGCGTCAGCCTCGTGGAGGTCCGGACCGGCATCTATGTCGGGGAAGTCCCGGTCGTCCCCGGCCATTGGGACCTCGAGCTCTCGGCGACACGCGACGGCGAGGCGCAGTTTCAATCGAAGAACCGCATCCTCGTCGAGTGACGAGAGCCGGTCATGGACGCTCCCCTCGATTTGTCGGGCTTCGTCAAGCGGGACGGTGACGCTGCGGCCGAGATCGATTTCGCCGTGCAGGGCATCACCTGCGCGGCCTGCATCGGCAAGATCGAGCAGGCCGTGGGGCGGATGCCGGGTTCGCCCTCGGCGCGCCTGAACTATACGACAAGAAGGCTCAAGGTCACTTGGAGCAACGACGATTTCCGGCCGGGCGAGGTCGGCCGCGTGCTCGCACCCCTCGGCTACCGCGTCCAGCCCTTCGATCTCGGCAAGATCGAGAGCGAGGAGGCGGCCCATGCCAAGTTCCTGCTGCGCTGCCTCGCGGTCGCGGGCTTCGCCGCCATGAACGTCATGCTGCTCTCGGTTTCGGTCTGGGCCGGCAATGTCAGCGATATCGATCCCGAGACGCGCGATCTCTTCCACTGGCTCTCGGCCCTCATCGCCCTGCCGGCTGCGGCCTTCGCAGGCCAACCCTTCTTCTCGAGCGCCTTCGCCGCCTTGCGGACAAGAAGCCTGAACATGGACGTGCCGATATCGGTCGGCGTTTGGCTCGCGCTCGGCATGTCGGTCGTCGAGACCATACGGCACGCGCCGCATGCCTATTTCGATTCGGCGCTGATGCTGATGTTCTTCCTGCTCGCTGGGCGGGTGCTCGATCACGGCATGCGGCGCAAGACGCGCAGCATCGTCAACAACCTCGCGAGCCTGCGGGCACCGCAGGCATGCCGGCTCGGAAGCGACGGCAGCACGGTCGACGTGCCGGTGACCTCGCTGCGCCAAGGCGACATCGTATGGGTCCGTCCCGGCGAGCGCCTTCCGGCCGACGGCGTCGTCGTCGGTGGCAGTTCCGAAGTCGACGACAGCATCATCACCGGCGAGACGCGACACCGCACGATCGAGCGGGGAGTCGTAGTCTACGCAGGCTCGCTCAACTTCACCGGAGCCATCAGCGTCGAGGTGCGCGCCGCCGGCGCCGCTACGCTTCTCGACGAGATCGAGCGTCTCCTCGAGAACGCCTCCGCCGCAAGGTCGCGCTATGTGCGGCTCGCCGATCGCGCGGCCCGGCTCTATGCTCCCATGGTCCATCTCGCAGCCTTGGCCACGGCCATCTCTTGGCTTCTCGCAGGAGCGTCGTTGCATGACGCACTGGTGACGGCGATCGCGGTGCTCATCATCACCTGTCCCTGCGCGCTGGCACTGGCCGTCCCCGCCGTGCATGTCGTGGCGAGCGGGGCTTTGTTCCGCGCCGGCGTGCTGCTCCACAAGGGTGACGCCATCGAGCGGCTCGCCGAGATCGATACCGTGGTCTTCGACAAGACCGGCACACTGACCTTGCCGGAGCCGCGGGTTTCGAACCGCTCGGAAGTCGCCCCCGACATGCTCGCCATGGCGGCGAGGCTCGGTCTCTCGAGCCACCATCCCCTGGCCCGCAGCCTCGCGGCCGAAGCGGCTTCGCTCGCCCCATTCGAGGATGTGCGGGAGGAGCTGGGCCAAGGCGTGCGGGCGCTGATCGACGGCGAGGAGGCAAGGCTCGGGAGCCTTAGCTTCTGCGAAATCGCTGAGGACGCGTCCGACCTCGCCGGCGATCGAGGCTTGTCGAGGATCGCCTTTCGTCATGGGGCGCGGACGGCAATCTTGCGCGTGCGCCAGGTATTGCGGCCGGATGCGGCCGCGAGCCTCGCGGCGCTGACGCGGCGCGGTTTCGCCATCGAGATTCTCTCGGGCGATTCCGCCGATGCCGTTTCGCAGGTCGCTCGAGCTCTCAACGTCAAAGCCGCGACGGGCGGGCTCAAGCCTGCCGCCAAGGTCGCACGCCTGGAAGAGCTGCGGGCGCAAGGCCGCAAGGTTCTCATGGTCGGGGACGGCCTCAATGATGCGCCCGCATTGGCCGCCGCGCATGTCTCGATGTCACCGGTGACCGCGGCCGACGTGACGCAGGCGGTCGCAGACGCGGTCTTCCTGGGCGACCGCCTCGGACCGGTCTGTGCCGCGGTGGCGGTCAGCCGCGGCGCGCGACGCCTCATGCGCGAGAATCTCTGGCTCGCGGTCGTCTACAATGGCCTCGCCGTGCCGCTTGCCGTCGCCGGGATGGTGACGCCGCTCATCGCCGCCGTCGCGATGTCGGGGTCCTCGCTGCTGGTCACGCTGAATGCCCTGCGCGCCCGTCATGCCGGCGATTCCGGCGCCGTCCCGAAGGCCAAGACCGGGCACCCGGCCGGCCCGGGGGCCGCGGTGCAGCTCGAGCTCGCCTCGTGACCGTGCTGCTCTACCTCGTGCCGGCCGCCCTTACGCTCGGCGCCGCGGGCCTGTGCGCCTTTTTGTGGTCGCTACGCGCCGGACAATATGATGATCTCGACGGGGCGGCCCTGCGCGTTCTCCAGGACGATGACGTCGAGAGGGGCCAATGAGCCTTGTCGATCTCGATCCGGCGGCCGCCCGCGCCGGGCGGATCGATTGCGCCTGCGGGCCGCTAGCGGGTGAAGGCGGGAAGGACCAGTCGAGGACATATTCATCCGAGACATATTCATCGGAGAGATATTCGTCCGAGACTTATTCACCCGAGACTTATTCACCCGAGATTTGGCGGCTGACCCTCGGCTTCGGCTTTGCCGTGCTGGCGCAGGCGCTCATGCTCTCGACGCTGCCGGTCGCCGGCATGATCATCGCGCCGCATCCCTCTCTCGCCTATATTCCCTTCGCGCTCACCCTGCTCGGGGCCGCGCTCGCGAGCTTTCCCGCTTCGCTGCTCCTCGATCAGTTCGGGCGACGCGCGGCCTTTGCGCTCGGTGCGAGCCTTGGCATGGCGGGAGGATTGCTGGCCGGCTGGGCGATCATCTCGCGGCATTTCCCGGGGCTCTGCGTCGGCGCCCTTTGGCTCGGCGTTGCCCAGGGGTTTGCGCTCTTCTATCGACATGCGGCCGCCTCGTCTCGCGCGGGGGGGTCGCGTGCAGCCCTGACCGTGCTGGCGGGAGGTTGTGCGGCGAGCCTCCTCGTCCCGGCGACGATTGCGCTCTCCCGGCAAGCGCTCGGGCCCCTCGCCGACGCGGCCCTCATGTTGCTGGCGGGCATTGCGAGCTTCGCCCCTCTGCCTTTCATGCTGGCCTTGCCGCACCGGCTTGCGGATCGAGCCGAAGACAAGGCGCTCGATGGGTTTGGAGCCTGGTTTTGGCCGGCGACCGGCATGGGGGCCTGCGCCTGGTTCGCCATGGCGCATGTGATGACCGGGGCACCCTCCGCCTTGATCGGCTGCGGATTCGGCGCGACGATTGTGGGAGGCCTCGTCTCCTGGCATCTCGTCGCGATGTACGGGCCGATGGCGCTTGCCGCTCACCGGCGCACCGCCCTTCCGACGGCGCTCGCGATCGGCGCCGGAGCGGGGCTTCTTGCTCTGGCGATCGCGCTTCCCCGCATCGGCGCCATAACGATCGAGCTGTGCCTGATCCTTGGCGGAACCGGGTGGTCGCTCACCCAGATCGGCCTGAGCCGGCTTCTCTATGATGGGCGCGGCCGCTCCAGGCCGGCGCTCGCCTTCCACGATACGATCATTCTCGGCTCGGCGCTCCTCGGCGTTCTCAGCGCCGCGACATAATGATGCGCCCTAATGGGCTTTGGAGGGCCGCTGGAACTGGCGCAGCCTATAGGCGGCCGCGGAAAGCTGCGCCGATAGCTGGCGTGCGAGCTCCTCCGAGATGAGGAAGGATGTCGCGACCGGCGGCGCGTCGCTCTCGACGAGGCCGTCGAGCTCGAGCCGGACCCGGTTGGCTGCCGTGTCGACGGTCACGTGCATCGCTCCCGCGAGGATCGGGGAGTCGGCTGCGGTCGGCGCGGCGACCTCGCCTTGCGGTCCCAAGGCGGAACGCACCGCCTCCTGATCATGGCCCCGGACGGTCCATGAGCCATTGTCGAGACAGTCGAGGATGGCCCCATTGCCGAGCAGAAAACGCCATCGATCATTGCCCTGGACGCGTACTTCGCTGCTGATCTGCAGCCCTGCCGCGTGAAGCTTCGCCAGCAAGTCGTCCTTGAACATTGTCTTCACTCGATGAGGTGTTCGTCCGGGGGTGCCGAACGCCGGAAAGGCAAGAGGTGAAGCGTCTTGCGGATCAACCACATCGTGCCGTTGGCTGCGAGCACGAAACCCACCACCCAGACGCGAAGCAGGGTTCCGATCAATCGCATTGCCGGATGCTCGGAGGAGTGTTTGACGGTGCTCATGCGAAAACCTCCTTTTGCCAATCTATGCCCCAATCAACTCTTCCGGATTGACCTGCCTCAATACGAATATGGCAATCCGTGGTGAATTCCGGCCACGCAATCCAAGCAACACCGAGCGAGGCCATCTTTGCGCGAGATCACTCCAACCGGATTTCAGCCGGCCAAGCACATACGGGCTCTCGACAAGACGAGGCCGAGCTTCGAGGAAGGGCAGCCGCCGGACGCCGGACCGCATATTCTCGACCGCGCGGCGCATGCCGTTGTCGCAAGGCTGACCGGAGGGCTATCGCCTTTCGCGCTCGGAGACGCCCTCGCGGATTGGGCGGTTCACCTGGGCTCGTCGCCCGGCAAGCAAATCGAGCTCATCGAGAAGTGGCAGCGCAAGCTTGCGCGGTTCGCCCGTTTCGCCCTCGAAGCCGCCTTTCGGCAGGGCGTGAAGCCCTGCATCGAGCCGCTTCCACAAGATCGGCGCTTCGCCGCCGAGGAATGGCAAGCTTGGCCCTACAACCTTCTCTATCAGGGCTTTCTCCTCAACCAGCAATGGTGGCACAACGCCACGACCGGAATTGCGGGGATCACCAAGCAGCATGAGGAGGTCGTCGAGTTCATGTCGCGGCAAGCCCTCGACATGGTCTCGCCCTCGAATTTCCTGTTCACCAACCCCGTCGTGCAGCATCGGACCTTT
>JBIOEK010000092.1:0-10201 GCA_044445925.1 Hyphomicrobiales bacterium | reverse complement strand
TCGCGCACGAAGTGGTCGCGGCCTTCCACGAGCTCGACGCCATGCTTGTCGGCATGGAAGGTGTGCTCGTAATAGGCCGTGTTGAACTGGCCCGGGGTCAGCACCACCACGGTCGGGTCGGCACTCGCCGTCGGCGGCGCGACCGAACGCAAGGTCGCGAGCAGCACATCCGGGTAGTTCTCGACCGGGGCCACCCGATGGGCGTGGAACAGCTCGGGAAAGAGCCGCATCATGACCTCCCGGTTCTCCAGCATGTAGGAGACGCCCGAGGGGGTGCGGGCATTGTCCTCGAGCACGTAGAAGTCATCGGCGTCGACGCGGACGATATCGATGCCGGCGATGTGGACATAGACGTCGTGCGGCGTCTTTTGGCCGACCATCTCGGGTCGATAATGGGGATTGCGGTAGACGAGGTCGGAGGGCACGACGCCGGCGCGCAGGATGTCGCGTGCGCCATAGACGTCGCCGAGGAAAAGGTTCAGCGCCTTGACGCGTTGGATCAGCCCTTTCTCGAGCCGTTGCCATTCCACGCGCTCGAAGATGCGCGGGACGAGATCGAAGGGAATGAGACGCTCCGTCGCGTCCTTGTCGCCGTAGACGGCGAAAGTGATGCCGATGCGGCGGAAGAGCAGCTCGGCCTGGCTGCGACGAGAGGAGAGGAGCTCGGAGGGTGCATCCTCGAGCCAGCGGGCCAGGCGTTCATACGCCCCGCGCGCCTTCCCGTCCGGCCATGTCATCTCGTCGAAGCTCGGCATTCAGCCTCCGGACCGTTCTCGGATGCATATTCGGTCACATTCGGCGGGAAAGGCAATGCCCAAGTGAAACCATGCCCGGCTGATGCTCGCGAAGCTTTGCGGCTGCGTATCGGGCATGGGAGTGGGCGACGGCGCGAAATCCTGTTAAACGCGGTTTCCGACGTCGTCATGCCGGCAACGAGACATGCCGACCCCTTTGGCCATTGGTTTTAATCTCCGATCTTGCGCCCTCTCGACCGCGGTGGCCGCGCCGATGGCGAAGCGACGCGAATGGTTCGGCGCGAACAGGGCAGGTTCATGAACATGCAGCTGAAAATTTCCAACGCGCCTCGCGCCCGGCTCGTCCTTGCCGCCTTCGGCATCTTGTCCTTGGCCTGCGCGAGCCCGATCTTTGCGCAGGTCAAGCCGACCATCCCGGTAAAGCCTGCCGCGCCGAGGCCGGCTCCGGCGGCTCCGGTGCCCGCGCCTCAGCCCGCCCAGCCCGCGGCGCAGCCCGGCCAGCCCCCGGCTCCCGGCACGGGCGACGCTGCCGCACCGAGTCCGCAGCCGCCCGACTGGGTGTCGCGCTGCGCCAGCGACGGACGTCAGGGCGCTCTCGAATGCGCCGTCGAGCAAACCGTCTATCTCTCGAAAACGGGCCAGCTCGTGGCGGCGGTCAGCGTCAGGGTGCCGTCGGATACCCACCAGCCCAGCATGGGAATCCAGGTTCCGGTCGGCCTCTATTTGCCCGCCGGGGTGAGCGTGAAGGTCGACGACGGCAAGCCGCTCGCGCTCGTCCTGCAGACCTGCGATCTCAAGGGCTGCTACACGGCCACGCAGGTCTCGCCCGAACTGCTCGCCCAGCTGAAAGCCGGCAAGACGCTCACCATCACTTTCCAGAACCTGACCAAGGAGAATATCAGCATTCCGCTGCAGCTGACGAATTTTGCGCGAGCCTATGAAAAGATCCAGTGAGACGTCGCACAATCGGCCGGAGCCCTCACTGATTTCCGATCCTAACGGATGGTTAACTCAACAACGTTTGAGCGGCGGCGCCAACTAAGTCTTAATAAGATACCGCTAACGTGACCGACGGGTTCCCGGTTTACGATGGCGCTATGAAAAAAGCTTTTTGGAGCGGCGGGCTTCATCGTCAAGATGGGCTGCCAAAAGAGATCTACATCTCCCTGGTCGGTTCGCTGTACCAGGACGCCCGCTCGCTGTTCATCGGCTCCATCGGAGCGTCTTGCGCGGCCTTGATCACCGCGGTCCAGACCGGCGAGGTCTGGCTGCTGATCTGTGCCGCCACCATGCCGGTCGTGGCCTATCTGCGCGCGCTCGATGTGCGCCATTTCGCCAGCCGCAGCGCGACGATCGAGACCGCCGAGGCTGCCAGGATCTGGGAGGTGCGCTATGTCGTCGGCGCGGCCGGCGCGGTGGCGCTGCTCGGAGCCTGGTGCCTGCTCACCTTCATCGTCTCGACCGACCCGTTCCTGCGCCTTTTGAGCTTCTCCGCGACGCTCGCCTATATGATCGGCATTTCGGGACGGAATTTCTCCAGCCCGATGCTGGTGCACACGCAGATCGTCTGCGCCATCGTCCCGATATCGCTCGCGCTCGCATTTGCCGGCGGCATCTATTGGCTGATTTTCGCCGTCGTCATCGCACCCTTGTTCGTGAGCATCAGCTCAATTTCCGCGAGATTGCGCCGGACCCTCTTCGACGCTCTGATCTCGGCCAGAGAGGTGGCGCTGCTGGCGCGCCGTTTCGACACGGCGCTGAACAACATGCCACTCGGCTTGCTCATGTTCGATGTCGACCACAGCCTGGTGGTGGCCAATAATCGCATTAGCGGGCTGCTCGGCGCCTCGCCCGACACGTCCCGCAAAGGCGCCTCGGTGAAGGCGCTGCTCGTCGATTCGGCCCGCGCCCAGCGCGTCGCCGAGGCGGATGTGAAAAGACTCACCGCCGGATTCGAGGACCGCCTGTCGAGGCGCATCGAGACACCCCTGTTCACCACGACCGAGGACGGCCGGTCCCTGTCCTTCACATTCGAGGCGATGAACGGGGGAGGCTCGGTCGTTCTCGTCGAAGACGTGACCGAGCGACGCGCCGCCGAGGCGGCGATCAAGCATCTGGCGCGCTACGACTCGCTGACCAAGCTGCCGAACAGATCCTTCTTCCGCGACGAGATCTCGCAGATGCTGCTCCGCGCCCGCGACAAGCACGAGCGTTGCGCGATCCTGTTCATCGACCTCGATCAGTTCAAGCAGGTCAACGACACGCTTGGCCATTCGCAAGGCGATGAGCTCTTATGCTCGGTCGCCGATCGGCTGCGGACCGTCGTGCGCGACACCGATCTCGTGGCGCGCCTCGGCGGCGACGAGTTCGTGATCGTGCAGTCCCCCTTGCGGCGCATGGACCAGGCGGCGGCGCTGGCGAAACGCGTCGTCGGCCTGCTCAACGAGACATTCGATATCGACGGCCATCAGGTGATCATCGGCGCGAGCATCGGAATCTCGATCGCGCCACGTGACGGGATCGACGTCGACACCCTCCTGAAGAGCGCCGACATGGCGCTCTATCGTGCCAAATCCGACGGACGCGGCACTTGGCGCTTCTTCGAGAAGGACATGGATGTCGAGGCGCAGGCCCGCCGCAGCCTCGAGCTCGACCTACGCAATGCGCTCGCGAGCGGGGCCTTCGACGTGCACTACCAGCCGCTCGTGCATCTGCGGACGCAGAAGATCGCTGGATTCGAGGCGCTCCTGCGCTGGTCGCATCCGCAGCGCGGCATGGTCTCGCCCGCGGATTTCATTCCGATCGCGGAAGAAATGGGAGTGATCGTCGAGATCGGCAATCTGGTGCTGCAGAAAGCCTGCCTCGAATGCCTGAAATGGCCCGGCGACATCCATGTCGCCGTCAACATCTCCTCCACGCAATTCAAGCGCAGCGACGTGGCCAAGGCGGTGCAGCACGCTCTCTCGATCTCCGGCTTGCCGCCGTCGCGCCTCGAGGTCGAGATCACCGAAACCACGCTTCTCCAGGACACCCAATCGACGCGCCTCACCCTCGAGACCTTGCGCGAAATGGGGGTGTGCATCTCGCTCGACGATTTCGGCACGGGATATTCGAGCTTGAGCTACCTGCTCAATTTCCCGTTGGACAAGGTGAAGATCGACCGCTCCTTCCTCAAGGGCATCGGCTCGAGCGAGCGCTCGCTCACCCTGCTGCGGGGCGTGGCGCGCCTGACCTCGGAGCTCGGAATGTCCGTGGTCATGGAAGGGGTCGAAACCGAGGAACAGCTGCGGCTGATCTCGGCGGAGCCGGGCGTCGATCATGTCCAGGGCTATCTTTTCAGCCCCGCGGTCCCGAGCCGGGACGTGCCGAAGCTGCTGGCGCCGGGCGTCGCCACGCGTTCCGACAAGAGCCAGTGGCCCGGCAATGCTCCCGCGCCCGATTCCAAGATCGTGCCGATCACCAGCGCAGGCTCGCTCGGGAGGCGCCGTCCGAGCAAGGACGATGAGGTCGGGGAGCGAGACGTCGCGACCTCGGGCGCCAGCACGAGATAGCGCCGCCGGGAGCCGTGCCCGCCTCGACGAACCGAGCGGCATCACCCCGATCTGTTCGAGCCTGGTCTTTTCGGAAAGCCGGTTTCCACTTTTCCGGTACATGGTCTAGACATCACCAATGCCCTCGTCCCTCGACGCCAATGCCGCCTCGACAATCCTGCGCTGGCATGTCGATGCGGGCGTCGACTGGGCGGTCGATGATGCGCCACATGACCGTTTCGCCGAGAGCGCGCAGGCGGCGAGAAGCGCGCAAGCTCCGAAAGGCCGCGCGGCAAGTATTGGCGCTGCAAGTGTTGGCGCTGCAAGTCTCGGCGCGGCAAGTCTCGGCGCGGCAAACCCAGGCGCTGCAAACCTTGGCGAGCCGCCCAGCGAGCGCCCCGCCCAGCGAGCCTCGCGAGACGACGAAGCTTCGCCCCGCCGCCAGCAGGCTGCGGTCGCTGTTCAACGCGCCTTGCCGGTTGCGCCGCTCGAGGCCGCCGAAAGCGCACGCGCTCTTGCCGCCTCGGCCCAAACGCTCGACGAGCTGCGCGCCGTGCTCGAAGCCTTCAATGGCTGCCCCTTGAAGGCGACCGCGACGCGCCTCGTCTTTGCCGACGGCAATCCGCAGGGCGGCCTGATGCTCATCGGCGAAGCTCCCGGAGCCGATGAGGACCGGCAGGGCAAGCCCTTCGTGGGAAAGGCCGGACGTCTGCTCGACAAGATGCTCGCCGCGATCGGGCTCGACCGCGCCCATGTCTACATTGCCAACATCGTGCCCTGGCGCCCGCCCGGCAACCGAACGCCGACACCGCAGGAGACCGCCATCTGCCTGCCCTTCATCCAGCGCCAGATCGAGCTCGCGGCGCCCCGCCTCCTGGTCACGATCGGCAATCCCTCGACCCAGACGCTGCTCGGCGTGAAAGAGGGAATCATGCGAACCAGGGGCCGCTGGGCAGCTTGCAGCATCGCCGGGCGCTCAATCCCGACCATGCCGACGCTGCATCCCGCCTACCTGTTGCGCGAGCCCAGGTACAAGCGCCTCGCCTGGCGCGACCTGCAGGCGATCAAGAAGGCATTCGAGGGCGAGACCAAGCCTATTTGATATTGATGTCGACATCGAAGGTCTTGCCGGAATCGGGAACCTGCTCATACGAGAAATTGTCCGGCCCGCGATAGCCGACCACGGATTTGTAGTAGATGACGGCGGCACGCGCCGACTTGCCGGAACAGACGGGGTCGGAATCGGGAATCCTGACGACCTCGGTCTGCACCATGAGCGCCCCGTTGACGGGCGGCCTGGTGATCACGATGCGCGGCACGACGCCGAAATTGCAGGCCTCTCCGAGCACGACGCGATGGGATTGCACCGGCGTCTCCACCTCGGCGACGACGTCGAGCCTGAGGGTCGCCGCCCGCGCGGTGCAGGCCAGCATCACGACGGCCAGCGCAGCCAGCGGAACGGTCCGGTTCATGACGAGGCCTTCCAGATTCCGGGGCGGCGAGTGGGACCCGGTATTGTGGCGAAACGAAGGCTCCCGGCCCAGGACAGCAGGGCGAAAGGGCCGGCGCTTTTCCCCGCAAGCGCCGCAATCGAGTTGCATCGAACACGTTCAATTCCGCGGCGAAAGCTGCTAGCATTATTGGTAGCGCGTCCGCCTTGCGAGGAGCCTTCCCATGCGTCTCGATGAGAGTGACCAGTCCGCAAACCTCGAGGATCGGCGGGGGTCCGGCGGCGGTTTCGGCGGCGGCATGCCAGTCCCGGGCGGACGCGGCGGCCTCGGCATCGGCGCCATCTTGATCCTCGGCCTGATCGGCTATGCGACCGGCATCGATCCCCGCCTCCTGATCGGGGGCGCCCAACTGCTCATGGGTGGCGGCGATGGCCAGGTGGCGCAGCAGCCGGCGCCGCAAGCCTCCGGCCCGCCCACGGACGAGGCCGGCCGCTTCATCGGCGCGGTCCAGGCCAATACCGAGAAAGTCTGGGGGGAGGTCCTGCCGCAACAGACCGGCAAATCCTACCCGCCGCCCAAGGTCGTGCTTTATAGCGGCGAGACCCCGACAGCCTGCGGGCCCGGCCAGCGCGCTGCCGGCCCCTTCTATTGCCCGCTCGATCAGAAGGTCTATCTCGATCTCGGCTTCTTCGACGACATGCAGCGGCAATTCGGCCTGAAGATGGGCCGTTTCGCCACCGCCTATGTGGTGGCCCATGAGATCGGACATCATATCCAGAACGTGCTCGGCACCCTGCCCAAGGTCGAGGCCGCGCAAAAGCGGGTCGCCAGTCGCGAGTCGAATGGGCTTCAGGTGCGCGTCGAGCTGCAGGCAGATTGCTTCGCCGGCGTTTGGGCCTTCAATGCGGATCAGCGCTTCAAGATCATCGAGCAAGGCGATGTGGCGGACGCGTTGAAGGCCGCCTCCTCGGTCGGCGACGACACCTTGCAAAAGGAGACGCAGGGCTATGTGGTGCCGGACAGCTTCACCCATGGCACTTCGGAGCAGCGCACGCGCTGGTTCTCGACCGGAATGAAGAGCGGCCAGATATCCGCCTGCGACACCTTCAACGCCAATCCGCTCTGATCGAGGGGCGATCTTGAAGGCTCGCTTCGAGGCTGGCTTCGAGGCTCACTTCGAGGCTCACTTGGAGCTTCACTTGCGGCTTGCGGCCTTGTAGAGGGCGAAAACCCGCTGCGCGGCGCTCTTCGACAATGTGTCGAAGGCCTCGAGCCCGGCGCTCGATCCGCCCGGCGCCTGCCAGCCGAACTCGCTCCTGAGCTTGGCCACGAGCTCATAGCTCTCGCGCCTGAGGCCGCCCGCGCGGCAGAGCAAGGCGGCACCGCGCGGCGACGGCATCGCCAACAGGTTGAGGCAGGGCAGAAGCGCGCACGACAGGAGCCGCGCCAGGAATTCGGCAAGGGCGACGATGCGCGCTTGCTTGCAAAGGCGCTCGATCGCGTCGTCGGGGCTGGCGCTGCCGTCTTCGAGCCCATCCATCAGCGCATCGACGCTCACGGGCAACGTGCCTCGCCGCAGCGTGTCATGGAGATGAAGCTCGTCCTCGTCGGCGATCTCGCCGAGCTCGGGCTCGCCATAGGGCGCGCCGGCCATCAGGAGAGCTGCCTTGTCGCCGTCGGGCAAATGCGGCCACAGATATGAGACGGCCTCCTCGGGCAGGTCGTTTCGCCTGATCAAGAGGGCGCACAGGGCCGGATCGCCGAGAGCCAGCTCGGCCAGGGCGATGAGGACGGAGCGTCCGATCGTGGCGCTGCGGTTTCCGGCAAGTGCGTAAAGCGCCGGCAAATGCCCTCGCGCCGCAACCATGCCGCTCATCCGCAAGGACAGATCGGGGCGCCTCGCAAGGGCGACGAGCCGGCTGAAGTCGCCTTTCAGGGCGAGCTCCGCGAGCTCGTCTTCCGACAGGCGAGCCCTGCGCCTCTTGCGCGCCGCATTGCTGACAGCGTCAATCCTCGCCTGTTCGGTCAAGCTCATATCGATTGCCCGGCGCATGGACGGCGAAACGGTGTCGCGCAGCTCCCGCAGCAGCGCCTCGAGCTCGATGCGCGCCGCGTCTTCGAGCTCGGCCTCGCGACGCAGCGACGTCAGCCGCAGGGCAAGCTCGTCGCGGGCGCCCGCATCGCGCCTGAGGGCCAAGGCCAGAAGATCAGAGCTCATGCCTCGCGCCTCGTTCCGGCCGCGCATCCCGCATCGACGGGCGCGGCCTTGCCCATCAAGGACTTGCCCATCAAGGACTTGCCCATCAAGGACTTGGCCCATCAAGGACTTGGCCCATCAAGGACTTGGCCCATCAAGGGCAAAGACTCCTGGGATTTGATGAAGAGAGGCGGGCACGCTGCCGACAAGGTTGACCGCTGGTGAATGCGCCTCGATCCGGCCCGGAATTCGAGACTGCCGCGATTCCATGCGATGCGGTAAGGTTCTCAAGGCCGCGACAAGCCGGACATAGACAAGCCTGATTGCCAAATCACATGGCATGTTGTTCAAGGCTCGATCGCCCGGGCAGCCTTGCCCGCAAGCTTGGGACCTTCTACAAAAAACGTCGGATATTATCACCACTGCCTATGCCTAACCTATTGATATCATTACCCTTGAAATTTGGCATGCTTGTTGCTGTCACATCCTCCATCGCCCCATGAATAATGGTCGCCCGACGCGGCGCGGCAACCCATGCTATTCCCATAGGAGCCTAGCTTGACCCTCGCCTATGCCAACCCGCATCGCTACGTCCGCAGCGCCGCGCTCTTCGCCGAGGCTTGCGAATTGATCCCCGGGGGCGTCAATTCGACGGCGCGCGCCGTCTGGTCGGGTTGGGATCCCCATCCGATCTTCATCGATCACGGCACCGGCGCCCATGTGGTCGATGCCGACGGCAATCGCTATGTCGACTACCTTCTCGGCCTCGGCCCGATGCTGCTCGGCCACCGTCCGCCCAAGATCACCAAGGCCGTCATCGAGGCGATCGAGAAGAAGGGCACCATGTTCGCCTTGCCGGCCAGCGACGAGACGAAGCTTGCCCGCAAGATCATCGCGGCGGTGCCGAGCCTCGAGCAGCTGCGCCTATGCAATACCGGCACCGAGGCGGTGCTCTATGCGGTGCGCCTCGCCCGCGCCTTCACGGGGCGCAACAAGGTGATCCGCTTCGAGGGCATGTATCACGGCTTCTCGGACGGCGTGTACTGGAGCAAGCATCCGCGCCCCGAGCTTGCCGGCTCCGACGCTCACCCCGTCCCGGTGCCGCAGGGTCCGGGGATGCCCAAGGGCATCGAGCAGAGCCTGATCATCCTGCCTTGGAACGATGTCGAGGCGCTGAGGGACGCGATCGCGCGCGAGGGCGCCGATATCGCCGCCGTGCTCACCGAGCCGGTGATGTGCAACACCGGCTGCATCCTGCCGGAGCCTGGCTATCTCGAGGCCATGCGCGAGCTCACCGCAAGCCGGGGCATCGTGCTGATCTTCGATGAGGTCATCACCGGCTTTCGTCTCAGCCTCGCCGGAGCGCAGGGCCATTACGGCATCACGCCGGATCTATCGATCTTCGCGAAAGGCGTGGGCGGCGGCTTTCCGGTGGCAGCCATGGGCGGCCGGCGCGACATCATGGCCTTGGTCGCCGAGGGCAAGGTCTCGATGGCCGGCACCTATAGCGCCAACACGATCGCGGTCGCCGCCGCCAATGCGGCGATGGACGAGCTCGCGACGCCCGGCCTCTATGACGGGCTCTACGAGCACTCGAGGGCCTTGACGGAAGGCCTGAGCCGCATCCTGAAGGATGCGCGGCTGCCCGCCTTCGTGGTGGGCGTCGGACCTGTCCTGCAGGTGTGGTTCTCGAAGCACCCGATCCGCAATTATCGCGATGCCGCGCGCCATGCCGACCACGAAATGTTCCGCCGCTGGTGGGAAGGCATGCTCGACCGGGGCATCCTCTTCCATCCGGGCGCCTATGAGAACCTGTTCCTCTCCTTCGCCCACAGCAAGGACGACATCGAGGAAACCCTTACTGCGGCGCGCCAAGTGGCGAAGACGCTTTAGAGCCCGTTAACATTTGGGCACCAAAAGCTTGGGTTTTTCAGCGATTGCGGCGCTGAGGGCTTCAGTCGGGGACAGGCATGCCGGGTTCGCCGGGAAAATGCGAACCTCAACCCTATCTCTCTGAAATATATCGGCTTTCAGAGCAAGACCGCTTGCCTCTGCGGCGATCATCAGGCCCTGAGAATGTTGAGGAATGTTGATTCTCGACATTGAGTGATCGAATTCCGGTAGCCGGCTATTTGATTGGCCGGGACGCTGGACGCGCTTCGTCGCAAGTTCTTCGTCGCAAGGTCTTCGCCGCGAGCGCCAGGGGCCGTGCCGCGCAGATCGGTGCCAAGTCGAATTGAGGCGGCGCGACATCGCTGCTGCGCGACC
>JBIOEK010000091.1:0-10339 GCA_044445925.1 Hyphomicrobiales bacterium | reverse complement strand
CCAGCAGCACATTGCCGCCGAAGGCGAAGATCACGGCCGAGGTGTGCAGCGGCCGCAGGCGCCCGAAATTGATGAAGGGCAGGTCGAAGTTGAGCCAGGGATAGGCGAGCTCGCTCGCGATATAGAGCCCGACCGTGAAGCCGGCGATGCCCCAGAAGAGCGCGGCGAGCGAGGCGAACTTGACGGGTCCCAAATTGTAGTTCGGCTTGCCGTCGATCTCGGCTGGGGGGAACTCCGCAGCCCGGTCCGCATAACGATTGAAAATGGCGAAGGCAGCGATGGCGCTGGCGACGCAAAACAAGCCCGCGTGAAACGCGTAGGCCGCCGTATAGGCTTTCGCGGCGACGAGCAGCGAAAACACCGCCAAGCCGATCAACACGATACCGAGACCGAACTCGCCCCCGGTCATCGTCTTCCTAAGAGCTGTGGATTGCGCCATGTCTTGCTTCCGTCAACGAGGTGCGCGCAGGAAAACCGCCGCCATTTCTAGCGGCCATTCCAGTTCTTATTTTTTGCGGCAGCACGGGTTGATCTGGATCAAACCCGTCCGAGTTTGATCACTTGTGCGGCGGCCTTGCGACGCCGAGATCCCTGAGGGCCCGCAGCGCGTTCAAGATGACGGCGACGTCGATCAGCTCCTGCAGGAGTGCCCCTTGGACCGGGGTGATGTGCCCGAGCGCCGCCATGACCATGCCGGCGACCGAAAGCCCGATTCCGACGAACACGCTCTCGCGCGCGATGAAGAGCGAGCGCCGGGCAATCGCGATCGCCGGGGGCAGGCGGTCGAGCTGATCGACGAGGATCACGGCGTCGGCTGCCTCGGCGGAGGCGGCACTGCCTCTCGCACCCATCGCCACTCCGACATCGGCTGCCGCGAGCGCGGGTGCATCGTTGATGCCGTCGCCGACCATCATCACCGGACCGTTCTTGCGCTCCGACAGCACGACCATGACCTTCTGGTCGGGCGAAAGCTCGGAGCGGACCGCGTCGATGGGCAGGCCGGCCGCAATGGCCTCGGCGACCTCTCGCCGGTCTCCGGTCGCAAGCACGATGCGCTCGAGCTTGAGCGCCTTCAGGTCTCGCAGGACGTCCCTTGCGCCCGAGCGGAGCTCGTCGGCGAGCACCAGCCGGGCGGTGAATTCGCTGTCGATCGCGATTGCGACGACGACGGCGCCCGGAGCCTCCGTCCCGCTGGCGACGATTGAGGCGACGCCAGCCAGCTTCGAGGCAACGAAGCGCTGGCCGCCCACGACTACGATCTTGCCTTCCACGCGGCCGACGATGCCTTCACCCGGTGTCTCCGCGACCTCGACGGGCACTGCAAGGCGAAGCCCTCGCGCCTGCGCCTCCGAGACGATGGTGTTTGCGATGACGTGCTTCGATGCCTGGTCGAGCGAGGCGGCGAGCCGCAAGACTTCTTCCGGCGCGAAGCCAGGGGCAGCCTCGATCGAGACGATTCGGGCGCGCCCATCGGTGAGCGTCCCGGTCTTGTCGATGACGAGCGAGGTCACGCGCGCCATCGTCTCCAGCACCTTGCCGCCCTTGATCAGGACGCCGTGCCTTGCGGCGAGCGACAGCCCGGACACGATCGCCACCGGAACGGCGAGGATGAGCGGGCAGGGGGTTGCGACGACCAGCACGGCGACGGCGCGGATGGCATCGCCGGTCCATATCCACGCGGCTGAGGCCATGGCGATCGTCACGCCGAGAAACACCATGGCGTAGCGATCGGCGAGCCGCGACATGGGAGCCTTCGAGCTTTGCGCGATCTCGACCAGGCGCAAGATCCCGGCATAAGTGCTCTCGGCGGCGCGCCGCGAGGCGAGGAGATCGAATGCCTCTCCGGTATTCGTCGAGCCGCTCATGACCGGCTCGTCGGGCCTGCGCTGGACCGGGATCGACTCGCCCGTGAGGGCCGATTGATCGAGAACCGCGAGGCCGGCCGCGACCGTTCCGTCGACCGGAATCACATCGCCTTGCCGGATGAGCAGGCGGTCGCCGGGAAGGATGACGTCGAGGTCCACCTCCTCGAGCCCTCCATCGCGATGGCGCATGGCGGAACGCGGCATGCGGGAGAGCAGCGCCGTCATCTCGCGCCGTGCCCGGCGTTCAGCAAAGCTTTCGAGATATTGGCCGCCCGCATACATCAAGGCCACGACAACGGCCGCCAGCTCCTCGCCGAAGGCGAGCGCTGCGCTCATCGAGAGCGCCGCGACGATGTCGAGGCCGACATCGCCTCTGCGCAAGCTCGAGACGATCTCGAAGAGCAGCGTCAGCAATACAGGCAGCGTGAACGCTCCCCAGACGAATCCCGGCCATTGCGCCGGCGCGAACGCACGCAGCGCAAAGCCGAGAACGAGACCGAATGCTGGGAGCAGGATCAGGAACGGCCGCAGATGCGCGCCCAGGGTCTTTGGATTCGGCTTCTGCGTCACAGCACTTCAACCGAGTTGTGGGCAATGCATTCTTTGGGCATTGCCGATCACAGCCAGCGCGGACTTGGCCATCGCCAAAGCCAGGTTGCGGATCTTCGCGCGGCCTTCAGACCGAGCTCGCATGCCGCCCCGCTTCAGGCCGCAGATGCCGGTCGAAGACGGAGCATATCGTGCGTATGAAAGGCCTCCCGAGCGAGGTGACCTCGATCCGCGCGGCGCCATCGTCGCAGACGAGGCCGTCATCCTCGAAATCGCGCAAGCGGGTGAGTTCGCCCGAGAGTGCCGAGAGGCCGCAATCATGCCTGCCGCAGATCTCCCTCAGATCGACGCCGAGGTCGCACATCAGGCGCTCGATGATTTCCGCCCTGAAGCGGTCCTCGGCGCTCGGCGCGACACCGCGGCCCGTCGCCAATTGACCGGAAAGGATGCGCGCGCGCCATGCCGGCACGGCCGCGATATTCTGAGCGTAGCCTTGCGGCAGATGCGAGATGGAAGAGGCGCCGACGCCTACAAGGACCTCGGCGGCATCGGTCGTATAGCCCTGGAAATTGCGTCGCGCTTGCCCTTGCGCGGCGGCGAGCGCCAGCGGATCGCCAGGCTTCGCGAAATGATCGAGCCCGATGCGCAGATAGCCGGCGGCCTCGAGGCGCTCCGCAATGGCGTGCTGTTGCTCGAAGCGTTCCAGGGCATCCGGCAGATCCGCGTCCTTGATGAGCTTCTGGTTGGGCTTCATCCAGGGCACATGCGCATAGCCGAACAGCGCCAGCCGATCCGGCTCGAGCGTCAGCACCTGATCGATGGTCGCGAGCGCGCCCGCGACCGTCTGGCGCGGCAGCCCATACATCAGATCGAGATTGACCGAAGCCATGCCGGCGGCGCGCAAGGCCGCCATGGCGAAGGCCACCACCTCGTAGCCTTGGCGGCGGTTGATCGCGGCCTGGACCTCAGGAGACAGATCCTGGACGCCGAGGCTCGCTCGCGTCATGCCGAGCTCCACGGCCGTCTCGACCCATTCGCCGGTGAGCACCCGCGGGTCGAGCTCGGCCGCGAACTCGAAATCGGGCAGGACGGCAAAGCGATCGTGGAGCGCCTGCACGAGCAGCCTGAGATCCCGCGGCGAGAGGATATTGGGCGTGCCCCCGCCCAAATGGAGATTGGCGACCGCAAGCCCGGGGGCGGCCTTGGCCAGGAGACCCATCTCGAGCGAAAGCGTTTCCACGTAATCGCTGATCGGGGCGTGACGGTGCACCACGCCCGTGTGACAGCCGCAATACCAGCACAGACGGTCGCAGAACGGGATGTGGAGATAAAGCGAGGCCGGCTGAGCTGGGTCGAGAGACGACAGCCAGGTCGCGTAATCGTCGCTGGTCACGCTCGAATCGAATTGCGCGGCCGTCGGATAGCTCGTGTAGCGTGGTACGCGAGAGTCATATTTCGCGATGAGGGCCTTGGCTCGCGACGGGGCGAGGCGCCGGCACTCAGCCGTGCAGGCGGGGATATCTTCGATGCTCGGCACGCGCTTCTCCGGAACTTCGTGGCGGATGGGAAGAGCCGCCTGCCTAAGATCGACACGGAAGTCGAGGCAGCGGGCTGACATAGATCAAATGTCGAAATGTCGTCGAGGCGTTGGCGAAGAGCGAGAGAAGGTGACGCTTTGCGGAGCTGCGTTGCTAACGCTGGCTGTCGGATAGGGGCTCGTCCTTCCGGCCGACCGGTGGTGGCGCAGCGTCGCGAGCCTGCGCGGGCTCGGCATCTTGCGCGGCAAGACCGAGCGACGCAATCGCCCCGTGGACGACCGATGCCGGACTTCCCGTCGCCTCGATGCGCTGCCAGGAGAGGTCCCCGATATCGGTATTCGCCTGCCGCCGGACATAGTCTGCGGTCGCGTCGGAGGCGTCATGGCTGCGTCCCTCCACGCGCCCGATCCGCAGCGCAAGGGGCGCCTCGAGCCAGAGTCCGTCGAAAGGGACGGCGCTAGCGCGTGCCGCTCTCTCGATGCCGCAGCGCTCTTCGGGAAGCGCATGCACCGCATCGGCGATTACGCTATAGCCTGAGGCGAGCGCCGATCGCGCCTTGCGGCTGACCAGTGCATAGACCTTGGCGGTTGCTTCCGGCTCGTAGCCCGATTGCGGCAGGTGCTCGGTCTCCGCTGCGCCGAACAGGCGCTTGCGCTCGATATCCGTGCGCAGATGCACGGCACCCGGGAGGCGACCGAGGAGCGGAGCGAGCTCGGCGGCGATCATGGTCTTGCCCGTTCCCGACAAGCCCCCGATGGCGACGAGCCTTGCGGGGGCAGCGACCAGGCAGTGTTCGGCCAATGAGAAGTAGCGCCGTGCCTCACGCGCCGCGGCGCCGTGCTCTTGTCCTTGGAGGTGAGGCAGCGAGGCTGCGACCACCTTGGCGCGGATCGCGGCTCTGACGCTGAGGAAGAGCGGAAGCGCGGAAAGGCCAGCGAGCTGGGCCTCGTCGCTGCTCCAGAGATAATGGTTGAGCACGGCGTTAGCGGCCTGGCGGAAGCCGCGTTCCCACAAATCCATGAGCAGAAAGGCGAGATCGTAGAGGACATCGCCCGTTGCCATCGCCTCGTCGAATTCGAGCGCATCGAAGAGAACCGGGGCGCCGCGCAGCTGCACGATGTTGCGCAGATGCAGGTCGCCATGGCAGCGGCGCACATATCCGGCTTTGCGGCGCTCGAGAAGAAGCTCCTTGTCGCGCCCGAGATGGGCCAGCGAAGCACCGCTCAAATTCCGGACGCGCTCCGGGAGAAAGAGCTCCGGGGTTTCCGCGAAGCTTTCGGCGTTTTCGAGGATATAGCCCTCGAGCGCGGCGGCGCCGTCGAATTCCTTGCGCTGCGCGCGCTCATGGGCTCTGACGACCGCGGCGGCGAGGTCCGAGACGAGCTTGCTTGTGAGACCTCCCCGCTCTGCGACTTGATCGAGCGTGGCATTCTCGTCGAAGCGCCGCATATGCACCGCCCATTCCACCTCCTCTCCCGCGCCGCCGAGCACGAGGCCGGCTCGGGACCGGGTGACCGGCACGAGGCCGAGATAGATGTCGGGCGCATTGTCGCGGTTGACCTCGAGCTCGCGCTCGCAAGCGGCTTTGCGCTTCTCGAGGGTCGAGAAGTCCATGAAGGGAAAACGCACCGCCCGCTTCACCTTATAGGCGTCGCGGCCGGCAAGAAAGACGACGGCACCATGCGTATCGATGCGCCGGGTCGGTTCGGCGATTCCATAGGTAGTAGAGTCTTCGAGAAGCTCGAAGACCTCGCCCTGATCGGCTACGACATGCGCGTTCATGGCCTGCATATTATGGGCTGCATGGTCTCGGCCGACCTCAAGAAAAGAGATTGCTCACGCCGTGGCTCCCAGCTTATGAGGCTCAATCAAGATATTGGAATCACGACATAAACTATCGAAGCTGTCGACGTTCCGGCTCGACCGCTCAAAACGCACCATCCCGATTGGAACTCGCACCCCACGAGACGCAAGGCCAGACGGTTCCCGGTGCCAGACGGGGGCTTGCGGCGAAGACATCGGCCAGGGGATATGCCATGACGCCAGCAGGCCGCAGACCTCGACGCCAGTTGCGGGCGCCGTCCGCGCCGTGCTTTTCTAGAGCCGTGCGAATGGCCCGCATGACGTCAAATCCGAATCGGCATCGGCGAGGTGCTCGCCTTTACCTACATTTGTGGAGGCAACCGGCTGCTCGACCAATCGACCCATGCGACGACCACCATGAAGATGAGACTGGCGCCGACTGCCAGAACCAGGAATGCAACCTCGAGGCCGGACATGACATCCTCCGTTCAACCCTGCTATGCTTCTACGGCTTTTGCCGGGCGCCTTCTTTGCGCCAGATCAAGCCAAGGCCGGGCTTGCGCTTCCGCGGGCGGATTCCGGGGTGGGGAAGGCGCAAAGCTAGCGGATGCATCGAACGCAAGTGCCACTTGCCTCGCGGCAGCCTCCCTAGTTATCCCCTCACAGGCTATGCTGCGGATCTGACCAACGGCAAATCATGATGGCAGCACCCGAAACCGAAGCCACAGGTCAAGGCGCTCTCGAGCGGGGCGACGACAATTTCCTGCGCGCAATGCTCGACGGAGCGGGTATCGGAACCTGGCGCATGGATTTACCGGGGCGGGCGCTGCGCTTGTCGCCGACGAGTGCCCGTCTTCTCGGAGCGCAGGAGCATCCGCCGGGAACCTGGCCCGAGCTCCTCGCCCTGGTTCACGAGGATGATCGCGGGCGCGTCTCGCTCGCGATCGAGCACAGCATCAAGGAGGGCATCGACTTCGCCAGCGACTATCGTGTCCTGTTGCCCGACGGAAAGGTGCATTGGCTTCGCCAGCGGGCACGCTTGTTTCGCGATGGCGGCGATGCCCGGGCCAAGATGCGCGGCGTCGTCCTGGATATCGATGAGCATAAGCGGACCGAGAGGGCCTTACGGGCGCGCGAGAGGCACTTGCAGTCGATTCTCGAGACCGTGCCGGACGCCATGATCGTGATCGACGAGCAAGGCCTCATGCAATCCTTCAGCACTGCCGCCGAGCGCTTGTTCGGCTTCAGGCCGTCCGAGGTGATCGGGCACAACGTGTCCCTGCTGATGCCCGAGCCCGACCGCAGCCGGCATGACGGTTATCTGGAACGCTACCGGTCGACCGGAGAGCGCCATATCATCGGCGTCGGACGCGTGGTGACCGGTCGCCGCAAGGACGGCTCGACCTTCCCGATGCACCTTTCGGTCGGTGAAATGCATTCTGGAAGCGAACGCCATTTCACTGGTTTCGTGCGGGACCTTACGGAACGGCAGGAAACGCAGACGAAGCTGCAGGAGCTCCAATCCGAGCTCGTTCACGTGTCTCGCCTGACCGCCATGGGCGAGATGGCCACGACGCTGGCCCATGAGCTCAACCAGCCGCTCGCCGCCATCAGCAATTATCTTCGAGGCTCGAGAAGGCTTCTCGAGGCCAGAGGCGATCCGGGCTTGGCGACGGTTCAAGATGCCCTGGGCAAGGGAGCCGAGCAGGCCTTGCGGGCAGGGCAGATCATTCGGCGTCTGCGCGACTTCGTCACGCGTGGCGAGACGGAGAAGAGGGTCGAAAGGCTGAGCAAGCTCGTCGAGGAGGCGAGCGCGCTGGCGCTCGTTGGCGCCCGCGAGCGCGGCGTCAGGGTCGAGCTCACCATCGGTCCCGATGTCGACATGGTGATCGTCGACCGCGTCCAGGTGCAGCAGGTGCTCGTGAACTTGCTTCGCAACGCAATGGACGCGATGCAGGATGCTTCCCGCCGCGAGCTGAGCATTTCCGTCGTTCCCGTCGGCGGGGACATGGTGGAGGTCGCCGTCGCCGATACCGGGCCCGGCATATCCGATGAGATCAAGGCCAAGCTGTTCCAGCCATTCGTCACGTCGAAGCAGCACGGAATGGGGGTCGGCCTGTCGATCAGCCGCACCATCGTCGAATCACATGGGGGCAATTTGTGGGCCGAGCCCAATGAGGGCGGAGGCGCGATCTTCCGCTTCACCGTTCCCGCAGCGAGGGCGAACTTGACCGATGCCTAATAGAGGTGAAATCCACGTCATCGACGATGACGAGGCGATGCGCGAATCATTGGCTTTTCTGCTCGCCTCTGCCGGCTTCACGGTCAAGCTCTTCGAATCGGCGACGAAGTTCCTCGAAGCCCTTCCGACTCTCGAGGTTGCTTGCGTGATCACCGATATCCGCATGCCGGGAATCGATGGAATCGAGCTGATGCGGCGAGTGAGGGCAAGCGGCCACAGCTTTCCGGTCATCGTCATGACCGGCCATGGCGACGTGCCGCTCGCCGTCGAGGCGATGAAGCTCGGCGCCTTCGATTTTCTCGAGAAGCCGTTTGACGATGAATTGCTGATCGCGAGAGTCAGGTCCGCCTTCCAGCGCGGCGAGACGCTCGCCGAGGCCGATATGCGGGCAAGGGAAATCGCCGAGCGGATCGCCAGCCTGACCCCGCGGGAACGACAAGTGCTCGAGAGATTGGTGGCCGGGCAGCCGAACAAGGCCATCGGGCGCGACCTCGCGATCAGCCCCCGAACCGTCGAGATCTATCGCGCCAACGTCATGGCGAAGATGAAGGCGTCGAGCGTTTCCGAGCTCGTTCGGCTCACGCTACGGGCTGCACCGGCATGAATTGAGGCACATCAAGGCCGCCCTCCGGCCGACGCCCTATCCAGGAAGCGGGAATTGGCGCCGGAATGTCCTGGCCGGCTCCAGGCGGACCTTCGGGAATGAACTCAAAAGCTGTGCCTCTCATTCTTATCGTCGATGATGATGCGGCAGTCTTGAACTCGCTCAGCTTCATGCTGGAGAGCGAGGGTTTCAAGGTGTGCGCCTTCGGCAATGTCGGCGATCTCATCATGGCCAAATCGATGCCGGATCCCGATTGCCTGGTCGTGGACTACAACATGCCGGTGATGAACGGGTTCGATGTGCTGCAATGGCTGCGGGAGAAGCGCGTCAAGGCGCCGGCGATCCTCATCACGGGTCATCCCGACCGAACCCTGCGCGGCCGCGCGCTCGCCGCGGGCTTCGCGCGGGTCGTCGAGAAGCCGCTCCAGACCGAGCTCGTCGACGACATTCGCGAAGTTATGGTCCCCGCCTGAGGCGATGGTCGCGGTCAGAGGGCCTGGATGGGTAGGTGAGCGCGCGGTCCGGGCGGAAAACTACGTAATCCTACGTAAGGACATCCCCTTAAGGAATGAAGCGGAATTTTTCAAAGGCCGAAGAGACGATACGCATGGGCCACCAAAGCAGAAATGCAAACACAGGTGGTTTCCATGCTCCTTCAGACCGCAGCGACGTTCCAGGATCGCCGTTCGATCGGGATGGTCCCCGCAGGGACCGACAATTGCCTGTTCGCCGACTGCCCGGAGCTCATCGGCGCCAAGCTGACCTATGGGCGGGACGAGGAGATCTATGGCGAGGCCGAGGAGGCTGAATTCGTCTACAAGGTGGTAAGCGGGGCGGTTCGCACCTACAAGCTCCTGAGCGATGGCCGCCGGCAGATCGGCTCGTTCCTGCTCCCCGGCGATCTCTTCGGCTTCGAATCGAGCACGACGCACCGGCTGACGGCCGAAGCCGTCGCCGACACGACGGTGCTGGTCTTCAAGCGCCGCACCATCGAGCATTTCGCCATGCGCAACATCGAGGTGGCGCGCCATCTGTGGAGCCTGACGGCCCGCAATCTCGACCATGCGGAGGATCACATGCTGCTGCTCGGCCGCAAGACGGCGGCGGAGCGGGTCGCCGCCTTTCTCCTCGAGATGGACGGGCGGATGCAGTCGACCGGAGCGATCAGCCTGCCGATGACGCGCCGCGACATCGCCGACTATCTCGGCCTCACGCTCGAGACGGTGTCGCGCACCATGTCCCAGCTCCAGGCCGACGGCACGGTCGAGCTCTCGACCGCGCGGCAGATCACGGTGCAGAGGCGCTCGAAGCTGCGCGCCCTCGGCTCCGAAGAGGCCTATCAGTAAGGGCTTCGAGCCGCTCGCCTCGAGGCTCGTGCCCGGACGAGCTTCAGCCGCCGGTGCAATAGGGCGCGTACTCGTAAATCGAGCTTGGTGGGCGCGGGCCAAAGGCGTCACCAGACTTGCGGTATCAAGCGATACCGCACAATTCTTTGATACTCGACATAACCCGGCAGATTCCTCGCCAGGAATCTTTCCTCGTCAAATAATCTCCATATGAGCGCCGGCATCATCGCGGCGATGACAAGCAACCCCCACCACGAACCGAGCGCGATCGGCATCCCGAAAAGCATGACGAGGGCTCCTGCATACATGGGGTGCCGAACATGCGCGTAGGGGCCGGTGCATATGACCTTTTGGCCGGGAGCCAATTCGATGGTGGCAGAGGTAAAGGTATT
>JBIOEK010000090.1:0-10345 GCA_044445925.1 Hyphomicrobiales bacterium | reverse complement strand
GTTGCGGGCGGCGCAACCGGCTGATCCGCGCTTCGCGAGCGGGGCACTACCTTTGGGCATTCACCTCTCCGCTCGCGGGAGGGCGGGGGCCGGGAGCACCCTTTCCCACGCAGGAGGCTTTGCATAATTCGTGTCATCCCCGGCGAGCCGCCATAGCAGCCGCTGCGGCAAGTTACCCATCCCCGCCGCCGATGGCGGCGAGGGAAGGGGATCCATTTCTGTTCAGCCACGAGCCTGGATTCCCTTCCCCTCGCCCCCGACTTCGTCGGTGGCTCGGCCGGGAGTGACACAAAGGGATTTTGCAAAGCCTCACAGCGGGAAGAGCGCCCAGCGCGGGCCAAGCGGACGGCATATGACGGGGGCTTGTGAAAACAAACCCGCCGGCTCCGCCCAATTCAAACCCATACCCTTCTTGCGGTCTCGAGGATCACCTCGAGCTTGCGCCATTGCTCGTCCTCGCCGAGAAAATTGCCGCTGATCCCGGAGGCGAAGCCGCATTGCGGGCTCAGCGCCAATTGATCGATGGCGACGAAGCGCTGTGCGTCCTCGATCCGGCGCATGAGCTCGTCGACGCTTTCCACCCTGCCGGTCTTCGTCGTCACCAATCCGAGAACCACGACGGTGTCCTTCGGGACGAACCGCAAAGGCTCGAAGCCGCCCGCGCGCGCCGTGTCGTATTCGAGCAGCAATCGTTCGAAGGCGAGATTCGCGAACAGATACTCCGCTATGCCGTCATAGGCCCCCTCGCGATGCCACATGCTGGCGCGATTGCCGCGGCAGATATGGATGCCGAAGGTCGCCTTGCCGCGATGGGCTTCGATGACCTTGTTGGAGGCGGCGACCGCGCGGGAAAGGTTGTGCAACGGGTCGTCGCCGCGTGCCTTCATGCGCGCGAGCGTCGCAGGATCGACATAGCCCGTATAGCTCGGCTCATCGAGCTGCACATAGGCGCAGCCGGCCTCGATGAGCTCGCCGACCATCCGGCTTTGGATGTCGACGACATCGGCCAGGAATTCGTCGGAACTTTCGTAATGGGGCGCGGAGCCGGCGATGTCGCACATCTGCGCGACGCGGTCTGGACCCATCAGCATGGCTTTCGACGGCGCCTTGGCGACCGAGGAAAGGAAGCGGTACTCGCGCAGCGGAAAATTCTCCTTGAGGGCGAGCTTTCCCGATGCCGGTATCTTGAACGTCTCGACGGCGTCCTTGCCGCGGGTATTCGGCTTCTCGCCCTCGTAGAGGAGCGTCGGATTTGCCAGAAACCCCCTCCACGAGCCCTCCCAAAGATTCCAGCCCTCGACCGAGGAAAAGCTCACCTGCCAGTTGAGCCGCCGATACTCGCCGTCGGTAACGATAGGAAACCCTATGGCTTCCTGCTTCAAGACGACTTCGCGGATGGCCAGGTCTTGAGCGCTTTCGAGGTCGGCCAGGCTGATCTCGCGCCTGCCATAGGCGAGAAAGGCCTCGATCAGCGAAGCCGGACGCAGCAGGCTGCCGACGTGATCGACGCGCAAACGGGTGAGTGAATTCCGTTCCATTTCAAGGTTGCGGGTCCGCGCGTGAGGGCTTGCCTTGCCCTGCGGTCCTTCCGCTTCGCCAGGGCTGTTCATCCCTTTGCCTCCTTGGAGTGGCCGGCGGCCATGGAGTGCAATCCCGCGGCCAGGCCGCAAACAAGGCCCTGTCGAGCGCGCATGGCCGGTGACATCATGCAAGCCGCCCGAGAACGACGCGCCGATCAGCTTACGCTGGTTTTCCCTCCGATCGATACCGGCGCGAGGGACTTCTTTGTGCTAGAAGCGCCTCCATGAAATTCCTCGACGAAGCCAAGGTTCATATCCGCTCGGGCGATGGCGGGGCGGGATGCATCTCGTTCCGCCGCGAGAAGTTCATCGAGTTCGGCGGCCCCGATGGCGGCGATGGCGGCAAGGGCGGCGATGTGATCGTCGAATGCGTCGAAGGCCTCAACACGCTGATCGACTACCGCTACCAGCAGCATTTCAAGGCCAAGACCGGTGGCCACGGCATGGGCAAGAACCGCCACGGAGCGAATGGCGCCAATGCCGTGCTCAAGGTGCCCGAAGGCACGCAGATCTTCGCCGAGGACGGGGAGACCCTGATCGCCGATCTCACCAAGGCCGGCCAAAGCGCGAGGATCGCCAAGGGCGGCAATGGCGGCTTCGGCAATGCCTATTTCAAATCCGCGACCAACCGTTCCCCGCGCCGCGCCAATCCGGGCCAGCCGGGCGAGGAGATGATCCTCATCCTGCGGCTGAAGCTGATCGCCGATGCCGGACTCGTCGGCCTGCCCAATGCGGGGAAATCGACCTTCCTGTCGGTCGTCACCGCGGCCAAGCCCAAGATCGCGGACTATCCGTTCACCACCTTGCACCCGGGCCTTGGCGTGGTGCGCATCGACGGGCGCGAATTCGTGCTCGCCGACATTCCGGGGCTGATCGAGGGCGCCCATGAGGGCCACGGCCTCGGCGACCGCTTCCTCGGCCATGTGGAACGCTGCCGCGTGCTGCTCCACCTCGTCGACGCGACGACCCAGCACGCCGGAAAGGCCTATAAGACGGTGCGCGCCGAGCTAGAGGCCTATGGCAACGGGCTCAGCGAGAAGCCGGAGATCGTGGCGCTGTCGAAGGCCGACACGCTGGACGCGCCGGCACTGCGGCAGCAGGCGGCGCGGCTGAAACGAGCGGCCAAGCGCACGCCCCTCATCTTGTCCTCGGCGACGCGGCGCGGCGTCGAGGAGGCGTTGCGCGCGCTTGCCGCCAATATCGAGACGTCACGCAAAATCCCCGGCGCAGCGCCGGAAACGCGGCAGGCGACGCTCGCGCCCGGCTGAGGCAGGCCTTAACCACCCAAGCCTCAGTCGTCGCGCCCCAGCGCCTTCTCGGTCGCGTCGAGGAGGCCGGTCGCGGGATGCTCCTTGCAATAGGTCGCGATCTTGACGCCGTCATTCTTCATCTGGTCGAAGTCGATCGTGGTCTCCTCGTCCTCATTGGCGTAATAGCCCGAAATCCACATCATCAAGCTTCCGACGCTCTCGGAACTCATCTTCAGGAAATCCTCGCATTTGAGGGTCTTCATATCGATCGTGTCGGCGAAAGCACCTTGCGCGATGAAAAGGCCGAGCGACAGCGCGAGCGAGGCAGCAACCTTCTTCATGGTGCGTCTCCGTGATTTGAGGCCGAGCAGGCCCATTCATATGGGCTGGCCATGACACTGTATAGGGCTGCCGCGCGAAGACGATCGGCGGCATGGCCTTGACTTCGGCTGCGGCGAAAGCCAATCGAGCCCCATGTCCGGGCCGCCCTCCCTTGCGAGCTTCAAGCGCATCGTCGTCAAGGTCGGCTCGGCGCTGCTCGTCGACCGCGACAAGGGAAGGCAGCGCCGTGCCTGGCTCGCGGCGCTCGCCGAGGATATCGGCGACCTCGCCGCGCAAGGCGCCGAGGTGATCGTGGTGTCCTCGGGGGCGATTGCGCTCGGGCGCACGGTGCTCGGCCTCGCCGGCGGGGCGCTGCGCCTCGAGGAAAGCCAGGCTTGCGCCGCCGTCGGGCAGATCGCGCTCGCCCGCGTCTGGTCGGAAGCCCTGGCCCATGAGGGCCTGACGGCGGGCCAGGTGCTGCTGACGCTCGGCGACACGGAGGAGCGCCGCCGCTACCTCAATGCGCGAGCGACCCTCGGCAAGCTGCTCGAGTTGCGTGCCGTGCCCGTCGTCAACGAGAACGATACGGTCGCGACCGCCGAGATCCGCTATGGCGACAATGACCGGCTCGCCGCCCGTGTGGCCACCATGGCGGGCGCCGATTGTCTGATCCTGCTCTCCGATGTCGACGGGCTCTACGACGCGCCGCCCCATGAGCGTCCCGACGCCAAGCTCGTGGCGCTGGTCGAGCGCCTGACGCCGGAGATCGAGAGCATGGCGGGTGCCGCCCCATCCGAATATTCGCGCGGCGGCATGCGCACCAAGATCGAGGCGGCACGCATCGCCACCCATGCGGGCGTGCATATGGTGATCGCCAATGGCCGCTACACCAATCCGCTGAGGCGCATCGCCGAGGGCTCGCCCTGCACCTGGTTCCTGACGAGCCAGACGCCGCGCGCCGCGCGCAAGACCTTCATCGCCGGCACGCTCGAGCCCAAGGGCGTGCTCGTCATCGATGCCGGCGCTGTCAAGGCGCTCGAGCGCGGCAAGAGCCTGCTGGCGGCCGGCGTCAAGCGCGTCGAGGGCGAGTTCGCGCGCGGCGACGCCGTGCTGATCCGCGATCCGCGCGGCGCCGAGATCGGCCGCGGCCTCGTCGGCTACGACGCGCGGGACGCAAGGCGCATCATCGGGCGCAGCACCGAGGATATCCTGTCGATCCTGGGCGCTGGCGCGCGCGCCGAGGTGATCCATCGCGACGATCTGGCGCTCGCGGGGTGAGGAGGCACGAGCGCATTCCCCTCCCCGCTCTGAGATTCACGCATCCGCGCCGGGCGCTCTTCCCTCTCCCCTCGCGGGAGAGGGTGCCGAGACCACGGCTCTCCGATGTCAGGTAAGAGCTATCCCGCTGCTGTGGTCGAGGCGGGAGAGGGGGACCCACTTCGCCAAATGTGCTTCCCCCTCTCCCGCCCCTCGCAAGCTCGGGGCACCCTCTCCCACGAGGGGAGAGGGTAAGCGCACCATCGCCTTCCCATCCCTCCAGCCGCAGGAGATGTGCGCGCGACAGCCGCCAGCGTGGAGAGTAAAGAACCTCTGCAGCCCCCGACAAGCGAGGCAAGCTCGAGCTGAAGCGCGGAGGATGAGATGCCGGATTTCCCGATCGTCGACAGCCATGTGCATCTCTACGATGTCGAGCGCTTCCGCTATCCCTGGCTCGACGGCGTGCCGAAGCTCAAACGGACCTCGCTCATCGCCGATCTCGATCGCGAGCGCGGCGAGGTCGCGGTCGAGAAGGTCGTCTTCGTCGAGGTCGCGATCGACCACGGCCTGCATCTCGAGGAAGCCGCTTTCGTGCAGGACCTCGCCGACGCTGATCCGCGCATCGGAGCCATCGTGGCCCATGCCCCGATCGAGAAGGGCAAGGCGGTCGAGCTCGATCTCCTGGCCTTGAAGGCGAACCGGAACCTGCGCGGCGTGAGACGCCTCGTCGAGATCGAGCGCGACCCGTCGATCTGCCTCGAGCCCGGCTTCGTCGAGGGCGTGAGATTGCTGGCGAAGCACGATCTGAGCTTCGACCTCTGCGTGAAGCATTGGCAGCTCGTCTACGGCATCGAGCTCGCGCGGCGCTGCCCGGAGGTGAGCTTCATCCTCGACCATATCGGCAAGCCCGATATCCGCAACGGCCTCGTCGAGCCTTGGCGCGGTCAGATCACGGAGCTCTCGAAGCTGCCGAATGTCGTGTGCAAGGTCTCGGGCGTCATCACCGAGGCCGGCCATGCGCATTGGACGAAAGAGCAGTTGAAACCCTACATCGCCCATGTGATCGAGGCTTTCGGCTTCGACAGGCTGACGTTCGGCAGCGACTGGACGGTCTCGCGATTGACGCATCCCTATCCGGCCTTCGTCGCGATCCTCGACGAGATCCTGGCGGGCGCGAGCCACGCCGAGCGGCGCAAGTTCTACCACGACACGGCGATGCGGGTGTATCGGTTGGAGTAGCGCAGTGTCAGATTAATTAGTCGGCTATTCAATTCGCGAATTCGACCCGTCCGAATCGACGTTTATCGACCTTTTCGCAAACCGCGATGTTCCCCTTGTGTTCACAGTGCGAATCTGGCAAGATGCGAGCAAGGTTTCGGGCAGCGTGCGTCTTGGTGCGCTGCGTTTTTTGACTCGTGAAGATCGAAAGATGGGCGCCGGCTGAGTCGCCGCGTCCGCGCGCCGTCGGCCCGCATCGGCCTTTCCGACAATGGTGCAGTGCGGCACCACCTACCGTTTTGGAGTGCCGACGCCGGCTGTTTTGAGCGCAACGCCTGTATTTTTCCTGTTATTTACAGGCAGTCGCAGTGCAACAGGGCTTCCGGTTTCACCTTCCAGGGGGCCGCCTTGGCCGGATGAGGCGGGCGGCTGATATGCGTCGGGCAGCCGCGGCCTGGACCGCCTGGCGATAAAAAAGAATCGACCGCCGAAAATCAACATTCCTCAACATTCCCGAGCTCGATTGAGGGTGTGATTGGCAGATCGAGGGCGCAATCCGCTCGCTTATGAGCGGATGACACCTAGGCCCATTCCTCATCGTCTTGGCCGGTGGGGAAGTCCTCTACTCGCATTGACGCTCTCACGCGGTCGTGGTGGGTCTTCGACTCGAAAGAGTTGAGGAGGTTTTCGTGATCAAGACGCCTTCGGGCCTCACCGGCATGCAGCGCCGCTACGCGAAGACGACGCCCGAGAAGCGGCCGACCGACACGCTGGCATCGCCCCCCTCGAAGGGCAAGGAGGCGCGGGCGGAGGACCCCGTCGAAAGCGGCGGCACTCCATCCGAGCGCGCCGCGGCGGCGAAGAAGCCGAAGAAATAGCCTCGTCCCGAGGCCGGTCTTCCGCTCCTCACTGCGCGGGCGCCGAAGGCCAGCGCACCGCATAGGCTTCGGCGAAGAGGCGCGCGCCGAGCTTGGCGGAGGCGGGCGCCGTCGCCGCCAGCAATGCGTCAACCGCGCTCGCCTTCCCGTCATGCACCCAGGGGCGGCGGGCAAGCTCGCGGTCGTTCAGCCAGAACCGGCTCCAATCCGCGGTCGTCTCGATGAGCTCGCGGGCGAAGTCGGGCCCATATTCGAGGCCGCCCTCCACCACGATATCGATATAGGATTCGAGCATCGGGTAGGCGGCGTCGGGCTCCGGCAGATCGACGCCCGGCACGCCGCCCGGGCGCATCGGCACATAGACCCAGATATGGCCCTCGCGCGGCAGGCCCTGCCAGGAGACGGGCTCGATGTCCTCACGCGGCACCTCGACCCGCGCATAGCCCTCCTCGCGCGCGTCGAACTTCGTCATGTCGTCGCCCTCGACCGGGTAGAGGACGCCGTTGATGGTCAAGGCGCTCTCGCCGGCATGGGGCTTGCGCAGGCCGAGCGCGGTGAAGCCCGAGGGCGAGCGATCATTCCAGGTGCGGAGATAGCCGAAGCCGGCCGAGACGCGCACCGGTATGGCCGGGATCGGGGCGCCGGCGGTCGAGTTGCGGGACGGGGTGTTGATCAAGGACCCGTAGCCGAAGATGAATTGCGTCGGCGGGTTCGGCAAATGACGGCCCCACCAATCGGTCGCGGCGGCGCCGATCGGATGCGCCGCGATCGCCCCCAAAAGGAGCAGGCCCGCGAGGGCGTATCTGCGCGACATCTCCAAACCTCCCATGCTGACCGATGCCGAAACTGCTGGCGGCACATGTCACGACGGCAAATGGCAGCCGCGCCTCGGCAAGCACAGCCTCAGCCGATCTCGACGACCGGCTTGCCCAGCACCTCGGCGAGCGGCTCGATGCCGAGGCCCGGAAGATCGGAGGCTCGCATGCGTCCGGCCATGCGCCGCGGGGCGCCCTTGGCGATCTCGCGCGACACATAGGAGTTGAAGTCGGTCGCCGAGAACATGAACTCCTTCGGCGTCGAGGCGGCGAGATGCGCGATCGCCGCGGTCGTGATGTCGCCGCCCCAGCTATCCTCGATGGTCATGGCGACGCCGCGCCTGACGCACAGATCGCGGATCTGGCGCGCCCGCGTCAATCCGCCGACCTTGGAGATCTTGAGGTTGATCGCGTCCATGGCGCCGTCGGCGAGCGCGCGCAGCAGCGTGTCGATGCCGTCGATCGTCTCGTCGAGGATGAACGGCAAGGCGGTGCGCCGGCGCACCGCGAGGCACTCCTCATAGCCGCGGCAAGGCTGCTCGATATGGATGTCGAGTTCGCGCACCGCGGCGACGACGCGCGCCGCCTCCTGCATGGTCCAACCGGTATTGGCGTCCGCGACCAGGACCTCGCCGCGATCGAGCGCCGAGCGGCAGGCTTCGATGCGAGCGATATCTACATCCGGGTCGCCGCCGACCTTGAGCTGGAACTTTCGGTAGCCTTCGGCACGGTAGGAAGCAGCCTTCCTCGCCATCTCTTCCGGGCTCTCCTGAGAGATGGCGCGGTAGAGGTCGATCTCGCCGGTCTCGGCGCCGCCGAGCAGCATATGGGCGGGAAGGCCCGTCGCCTTGCCGAGCAGGTCCCAGCAGGCGATGTCGAGCGGCGCCTTGACGTAAGGGTGGCCGCGCAGCGCCTCGTCCATCTTGCGGTCGAGAACATCGAGCTTCCTCGGATCGAGCCCGATCAGCTTCGGCCCGATCTCCCGCAGGCCGGCGCGCACCCCCTCCGCATAGGCCGGCAGATAGGCCGATCCCAGCGGGCAGCATTCGCCATGGCCGACGAGGCCGGCATCGGTCTCGACCGCCACCACGGTCGAATCGAAGACGGAGACGGAGTTGTCGTTCGACCAGGCGTAACGACCCTCATGCAGGGGCAGCTCGACGCGATAGGCCTTGATGGCGACGATCCGCATGCGCCTCCCCTTTCCGTTTCGTCAGGGCTCGAGCTCGGATGTCTCGCCTTCGGGCAGCCCGATCTCGAAGGCGTTCAAGGTCATCGATACCAGCGTGTAGTAGCCGAGCAGGCCGACGAGCTCGGCGACGCCTTGCCGGCCGAGCTCCCGCGTCGCCTGCGCGAAGACTGGCGCTGGAACCGCATGGGTCTCGTGCAGGGCCTTGCTGAAGGCGTAGACGGCGCAAGCCTTCGGATCGTCGAGCTTGGGCTTGAGGCGTCTGGCGATGGCATCGACCACCAGGGGATCGATGCCGGCCTTCAGGGCGATCCGCTTATGGGCGTACCATTCGTAATGGGAGGTCCAGAAGCGCGCCGTGACCAGGATGGCAAGCTCGGAGAGGGGCGGCGGCAGCGAGGTATCGTAGCGGACGAACTCGCCCAGTTTTTGCGCGCGCTGCGCCAGTTCCGGGCTCGCCAGCCAGGCCATGAGCGGCGGGGGCGCGGTGCCGCGCTTGCCGGCGATGGCGTCCTCCACGACCCGAAGCTGGGCCTGGCTCATCTCGTCGCGGGTCGGGTATTTGAGGCGCATCGAGGTCCCGTTTCCGAAATCGGCGTTGGCTTGGCATCAGCCCCGAGGAGCGATGAAGCGATATTCGGTGCGCTGGCGATAGGTTTCGCCCGGCCGCAAGACGGCGCTTTGAAAATGCGCCCGGTTCGGGCTGTCGGGGAAGCGCTGCGCCTCTAGCGCGAGGCCGGCGCCCCGCCCATAGCGGCGACCGTCGTGGCCGCGCGCCGAGAACTCCATGTTGTGGCAATCATAGAGCTGCAGGCCGGGCTCGGTGGTCCAGACCTCGAGCGACATCCCGTTGCCGCGGCTCGTGAGTGTCGCCGCATGCGCCAGCGCAAGGCCGCCCGAGCTTTCGCCGCGTGAGCGGTCGAGCACGAAGTTCACATCATAGCCGAAGGGCATGGAAGCTCCGGCCGGCACATGACGGACGGGCCGCGCCACCCTGAAATCAAAGGGCGTTCCAGCCAGGCGCGCGATCTCGCCCGTGGGGATCAGCTCGCTGTCGGTCGGCGTGTAGAAATCCGCGGCGATGCGAAGCTCATGGTCGCGGGCGTCGTCGCTGCCGTCGAGGTTGAAATAGGAATGCTGGGCGAGGTTGACGATGGTCGCTGCATCGGTCGTCGCCGCAAGATCGAGAGCAAGCGTCGCGGGCTCCATGAGCTCATAGCGGCACCACACCCGCAAGGTGCCGGGATAGCCCTCATCGCCGGCCGGCGAGACGAGCGCAAGCGTCGCCGCATTGCTGCCATGCTCGACGAGCTTCCAGGGGCGCCGGCCAAAGCCGTGGGCGCCCCCATGCAGGGAATGCCTGCCCGCCTCGTTGAGCCCCAGCTGAAACGACCTCCCATCGAGGCTGAAGCGCCCATGCGCGATGCGATTGGCGTAGCGGCCGGCGATCGCGCCCGCATGATGGGCGCCCTGCTCATAGACCGCGAGCCCGTCGAAGCCGAGGACCACGCGCTGCTTGCCGCCGCCCCTCGCCGGCACGAGGAGGTCGCGCAAGGTCGCCCCCAATTCCATGATGCGCGCCTCGGCGCCCGCCCGCGTGACGAGAAGCGCCTCGCGAATCTCGCGGCCATCGGCAAGCGTTCCGATCGTGGTGAGCGACATTCCCCTTGCTTGACGCATCTGCCGCGTTTCTCCAAGCGCGATGCCGGTTGCGGCAAGCCTCACTCGTCGGGATCGGCGTCCGGGTTCGTGGGTTCGGGTTCCGCGGCGCCGCGCGCCGGTGCTTGTCGGATGACCGGTTGCGCACCGACCGACCAGCCCGGCGCCGCGGCGGCAT
>JBIOEK010000089.1:0-10370 GCA_044445925.1 Hyphomicrobiales bacterium | reverse complement strand
GCACAAGGAAGGCGCGGCCTTCCGCTCGCTGATGAACAATTTCGCCATCGCCATCTCGCTCGGCCTGCAATACGGCGTGCCGCTCGACGAATATGTCGATGCCTTCACCTTCACCCGATTCGAGCCCGCGGGCTTCGTCACCGGCAATGACGCGATCAAGAACGCGACCTCGATCCTCGATTATGTGTTCCGCGAGCTCGCCATCTCCTATCTCGACCGCACCGACCTCGCCCATGTCGATCCGAGCGAGATCGGCCATGACGTGCTCGGCGGCGGCGTGGCCCAGGGCAAGCCCTTGCCGGAAGGCGCGCCGCCTTCCCCGCCGCCGGCCGCGGCCCTGGTATCGAAGGGGCTGACGCGCGGCCGGACGGAGCGGATGATGCTGACGCCCGGCGGCGCCGGCAGCGAGGGGCGCGGCCCCCATCTCTACGCGGTCGGCGGAGGCGTAGCGCTCAGGAGCGGCTTTGCCGAGCCCGTGATGCAATATGAGGCGGCGCCCGCCGGCTTCGATCCGGCCTCGCGCCATGCGCATGAGGAGCAAGGCGCGCTCGCGCTCGACACGCCCCTTCCCCATTCGGGCGAGGCCATGGGCAAGCCCGAAGCCGTCAAGCGCGCCGAGGCCAAGGCCAAGGGCTATGTGGGCGAAGCCTGCCCCGAATGCGCCAACTTCACCCTGGTGCGCAACGGCACCTGCCTGAAATGCGAGACCTGCGGCGGAACGACCGGCTGCAGCTGAGGGAGGATCATATGTCCGCTCACATTGAAGAGGCGCATGACTGGTCGGCCCAGCTGCGCCTCTGGGAACAGGCGAAGCTCAGGCGCGATCTCGTCTTCACCGAGCTCACGCAGCGATTGGCGCTCCAAGCGGAGAGCGATGGCCGTCTGCTGCTCAAGCTCGAGAAGGCGACCGCGAGACTCAGCGGCGCGGGCGAAAAGAGCCCAGCGGCGCCGCGAAGGCTGGCGTTAGCCTGGACGAACTGACATGGACAGCTCGGCTCGAAGCTCGGCTGGACCCGATCCGGCTCTCGGCGCCAGCCATGGATAAGGGCACATCGGACAAACGGGCGCGGCTCATCCGCCGTCACTTCTGGCGTGCATCAACGTATTGTCGATGGATCCTTGCGCGTAAGTGAGGCGCCGCAGCGCTCGCTCGGCGAGACCCTGTGCCTCGTTCATCACGGCTTCGTCCGTCGCCCGTTCAGCGATCATCGAATAACGCTCGAATGTCGCCTCGAGAAGTCCCAGGCCCTCGCGCACGCTGCGCGCCTCGCTCGGGATGTCCGCCAACTCCGCCTTGCGGCCAAGCCGGGACTCGACATCTTCCGCCATAGCCTCCTCGTCTGAAGCTGCCTCCTCGAAGAGCCTTGCCGTCAACCGGTCCCCGCCACGCGCGAGCTGCGCGGCGAGACCGCGGTGCCCGGCGGCGGCGCTGCGTTCCATCTTGGCCGCATCGGCCAGAAGATCCGCGACCGATTGGATCTCTGGCCTTCGTGTCGACGGTCCATGGGCCTCCTCCCTCCACGCATTGCGCCGCTCGCGTCGCAACAGCGCCGCATGCTCGAGCTCGTCCTTGGCGCTCTCCTCCGCCAAGAGACGCACGCGGTCGCTTTCAGCGTGAGCGGCGAGATAGGTGTAGAATGCGAAGGCTCGCTCTTCATTGCGGACAGCGATGGCCAGCGCCCGATATGGCGTCAGAAGATTAGAGCGGGCTTCCTCCTCGTCGAAATTCTCCGGAAGCTCCCAACGGACCTTTGCATGATCGACGGTCTTGCCGATGATGGCCTGGGCGCGCGCGTCAACCTCCTGGGCGTGCTTGTCCTCGATCCGAGCCAGAAAATCGAAAAGGCTTGCGAGCTTGCCTTCCCCCTGCTTGGCCATGTGTTGCGACAGCTCGCGGTAGCGCCGACCCGCTTCCAACTCCATCGCATGGGCAATTGCCAGCAATTCCTCGGCGGAGGTGATCCAATGGGGTGGTTCGTTCTTGAGGATTGCCATTCACGAAGCCATATCGCTAGAGCAGTTTCCGGCAAGCATTCGCCCTCGATTTCCCTCGCTCAGGCCGATTGAGCAAGGCGCGATCCGTCGGGCAGGGCGAAATGCGCCCTGATGCCGAGACGGCGGATGATCTCCTGCGTGCGATCGAGCGGCATCAGGGAAAAGGCCGTCGACAGCGCGTCCGCCGCCGTCGCCAACGGCGCGATCACGGTGACGCTGCGGTAGCGGCTGCTGGTCAGACCCGTCTTAGGGTCGAAGATGTGATTGAAACGGCCGGCCGCGTCGAACAGGGTCCCGTAACCGCCCGAGGTGGCGACGGCAAGGCTGCGGATTTCGATCGTCTCCGCGATGTGCTCCGGCGCGAACGGGTTCTCGATGCCGACACGCCATGCCTCGCCGCTCGGGTGCTCGCCCAATGCCCGGATCTCTCCCATGTCGACGAGGGCCTTCTCGATCCCGGAATTCAGCAGCAATTCGGCGACGCGATCGGTGATATAGCCCTGCGCGATCCCGTTGAGAGTAAGCCCCATGCCGGCTCGCCGGAAACGGACGCGGCTCTCGTCGATCTCAATTCCCTCATGCCCGACCAATGCAACCGCTGCCGCGCGCGCCGCGTCGGATGGTCCGGCGGGATCCGCACCGAGCTTGCCGAAATGACTGGCGTAGAGCTGCCACAGCGGCTGGACGGTCGCATCGAAGGCCCCGTCCGTGAGCCGGCTGTAATGCTCGCTTTCTCCAAGGAGCCGCACGAGATCGATGGGCGGATCGTCGAGGAAACCCTCGCGATTGAGCATCGAGATGGCGGAGTCGTCCCGGTAGAGGCTGAACACGAGCTCGAGCCGACGAACCTCCGCGATCGAGCGCTCGATCAGCCGTTCCGCCACAACGGGATCGGGATGATGGATTTGCAGCACCGCGTCGGCGCCAAGGGCTATGCCCCGCCAGATCCTCAGCTGCGGCGGGGCTTGGCCAGCGACGGCACGCCAGGGGAAGGCAACCGGCAACAGTGCCATGCCGGCGGAAGCGGCGGTGATGCCGATGAATCGCCGACGCGACGGCTGGCTCTTGATCATGGCTTCCCCGCTTGCTGGTGATCGGATCCGCCCTGCCCGGCGGCGGCTTCGGCATCGCCGTATTGCAGGACGAAGTCCTCGGGCATTGCGCCGAAGGCGACGATGCGCCCGCCGCTCTCGGCCGCGAAGCGTTTCGCCTGCGCTTCCTCGCCGAACGGAACGGCCTCGTCGACGCCCATGCCGCCTTGCCTCCGGCTGCCGATGACGTAGTAGGCCCTCTTGGCGTCGATCCAGGTGCCGGGCTCAGGCTTTTCCCAATTCGTCGCCTTGCCCATATCGGTGACGTAAATCGCGGCGACGTTCTTTGGCTCTTCCGGCAGCATCGTGAAGGCGAAGGTCTCGCGCACCGAGGCAAACCAGACGGGATCCTTTTTGCCTTCGACGAAAATCTGCCCCTTGGGGCCGGGATGCTCGGAAAGCGACATGCCGCAGAAATGTCCAACGACGTCCTGGGAGTACTCCTGCGGCTTGGGCGGCTCTTGGGTCGCCGCTTTGCGATCGCAGCTCATGAGGGCGACGGCCGCGGCGGCGAGAGCCAAGATCGTCCAGGGCTTCATCATAGCTGCCTCCGCATGAAGAGCGCGGTTGCGAGCCCGAGAGGCACGGCCGTCCACCCGAAAAGCGCCGCGATCAAACCGGACGGCCCCAGCGAGATCTGGCCGCTGAGCCCGGCCATGCCTGAGAACATCGAGACGTTCGCGAGGCCCGTCAAATTGAGCAGGCGGTAGGCATCGGCGGGGTTCAGCAGGAGGAGCCAGCTCAGCCGCGCCGCGGTCAGCGTTCTCCCCTGATCGGCGACGAGAATGCCAAGCAGTGCCATGTCGTAGATGAGGACGAAGAACAGCCAGACGCCAATCACGATCCCCCCGGCAGTGCCGCGGTCGCGCACCGACGCACTCACCAAATAGCCGATGGCGACGAAGGCGGAGCCGAGCAGGATGCTCGAGCCGATCAAGGCCGCGAAAGCCCAGGACGATTCGGGGTCGAGGCTGCCGCTCATCAGCTGCACGACGAGCCCGGCTACGCCATAGCCGATCGTCGTGGCGATCGCGAGGATGGCGATGTGGCCCAGGAACTTGCCGAGGACGACCTGCCAGCGCGAGACCGGATAGGCGAGCAGCAGCGCCATCGTGCCACGGTCGATCTCGCCCACGATCGCATCATAGGAGAGCAGGAGCGCGATGAGCGGCAGCAGAAAAATGGTCAGGCTGGAGAGGCTCACCACCGTCACCGCGAGCGGGCTGACCTTCACCGCCCCGGTCGGCGCGCTGCCGAGAAAAGCAAGCGTAAGTGCCAGCGCCGCAAGGAGCAGCGTCGTCGCGATGACCCAGCGATTGCGCAACCCGTCGCGGATCTCCTTGCCGGCGATGATGATGGTGGCTCTCATATCTCGTCCCGCCGCAGGAAATGCGCGTAGATGTCGTCGAGCCCTGGCGACAGAATCTCGACATCCTCGATCGGAAGGCGAAGCGCCCCGAGGCTCTGGATTGCCGCCACCTTGTCCTGCTCGAGACAGCGCAACTCATAGCTCCGCTCGCCGATGCTCCCCCAGGCGGCGAGCGGCCCGGGGCCGTCATTGACGGCCAGGCGCAGCGCCCGAGCCAGGCGGATGCGGATGCGCACGGGCAGCGCCGCGAGGCGGCGCAACTCGCTCATTGTGCCGTCGGCGGTCTTGCGGCCCCGATTCATGATGACGACCCGGTCCGCCTGACCCTCGAGCTCGGCCAGGGCGTGGGAGGACAGAAGGACGGTGGCACCTCCATCTCGAAGCTCGCCGACGATCTCGTAGAAGCTCTGCCGCAGGGCCGGATCGAGACCCGATGTCGGCTCGTCGAGCAGCAGCACCTTCGGGTCGCCCAGCAGCGCCTGGGCGAGCCCGAGCCGCTGGCGCATTCCTTTCGAATAGGTGCCGACTCTGCGCTTCGCGGCCTGCGCGATCCCGACGCGCTCGAGGAGCGCGACGTTGCCGGCGACCGGCCGCCGCTTGAGCCTGGCGTAGAAGGCGAGCGTCTCGGCGCCGGTCATGGCCGGATCCAAGGAGACGTTTTCGGGCAGATATCCGACCTCGGTGCGCCCGCGCGCCGCCGCGCCCGCCGCCGGATTCTCGCCGAGCAACGACACCGTGCCGCGCGTCGGCCGGATGAGCCCGAGCATCAGCTTGATGAGCGTGCTCTTGCCGGCACCGTTATGTCCGGCGAGCGCGACGCATTCGCCGGGCCTCAAGACGAGGTCGACGTCTTGGACGGCAAGCTGGCCGCCATAATACTTGGCGACCCCGGCGAGCTCGACGCTGGCGCCGGTCATGGCCTCGCCCCCAGACGGCTGAGCGCGCCGACATAGGGCGGCGCCATGAGCGGAGCGCTGTCGACGACGCCGCCCGGATGGATCGCCGGAAATCGCGACTGCGCCCAACGGACGATTTGCGTTGCCGGGCTGTTCAACAGGAGCTTCGCGGCCGGGGCGCGCCAGAGCACTTGGTCCATCACGTCGTTCGGCCGGTAGGCGGTGTCGGCGATGCCGCGGCCATTGAGATCGAAGGCGGCATTGTCGCTCCAGTAGTTGCCGCGGCCCTTCACCGACCAGTCGAGAAACCGCGTGCCCACATACATGACCTGGGTCTGGTTATTGACGAAGGCGTTGTCTGCGATCTCGTTCCTCTCCGACCCCGCGGTGAAATGGATGCCTATCGTGCAGCCCTCGAACCAGTTGTGATCGAAGCGGTTCTTGTTGGCATTGTAGATGAAGACGCACTTCTCGCCGCCACGCACGACATTGCCGGCGATCTCGGAGCTGTTGGCGAAATTCAAGAGCAGGCCTTGATCGCGATCGCCGTCCGAGACGTTGTCGCGGATGACGAGGTTGTTGGAATACATGATCACGAACCCGGCGTGATTGCCAACCGATGTATTGCCGCTGATCTCGCTGTTGTCGGTATACATGTAATGGATGGCGAAGCGGACGGCATGAATGTTGTTTCTGTTGAAGCGATTGTTGCGGCTGACATTGGAGAAGATGCCGTCTCGGCCGCCCGAGATATCGTTGTCGAGAACCTGCGCTCCGGGCGAGTTCCACAGATAAACGCCATTGCCCGATTCATTGAGATGCACGAGGACGCGCCCGACGATTCTGTTGTGGCGCACGATGGCGTCGGTCGCACCGTGGACGTAGACGCCGACGAGGTTGTCCTCGATGTCGTTGTCCTCAACGACGGCACGCAGTGCCGATTGATCAAGAAAAACCGCGGCATCCATATCTGCGAGGCTCATGCCGGAGCCGCGGATGGTCAGGCTTCGGATCGTCACGTCGGGCGCCGTCACCTCAATCGAGCGGCCCACGCCGTGCCCGTCGATGATCGCGCCGACGGCTCCTTCCAGCGTGAGCGGCCGATCGACGTGGACCGGCCCGCCATGGATTCCGGCGGCCTCATCCAGCCCGACGCCGGGCGCCGAGGCCGCACTGGCCGCGGCGAGGCTGCCTTCGCCCGCCGGCACGCCGATCGTCGATGCGTGCAACGGGTTCAGGGCAGAGAGGAGGAAAGCGCCGACGGCAAGCGCCGGCGCTTTCCCGAGCCAGGTGGCAAACCGCCTCATATGCTCTTCGGCTCGACGATCATCCGGCCCGACATCTCCATATGGAGGGCGTGGCAGAACCACTGGCAATACCACCAGTGAACGCCGGGCCGATCGGCGATGAAGGTGACCGAAGCCGTCTGTTGCGGCGAGATCTCCATCATCACCCCGTAGCGCACGATGGTGAAGCCGTGCGTCACATCCTCGATGTCGTCCATGTTGGTGACGGTGACGGTGACCTCGTCACCTTCCTTGACCGTGAACTTTTCGAGGCTGTAGGCAGGAGCGACCGAGAACATGTAGACGCGGACCTTGTTGCCGTCGCGAATGACGTGCGCGGCTTCCTCGAGCTTGACGCCGTCCTTTGCCGCCATCTGCCGCGCCTGCTCCCAGGACGGGTCGTCGCGCTTCCACACCACGATGGGGTGCACCTTGGAGCGATGCACCACGCACATGTCGTGCGGCTCCGCAAAGCTCGGACCGTCATGCACCAGCACCATCTTGTCGCCCGAGATGTCGATGAGCTGATCGTTCTCGGGATGGAGCGGCCCCACGGGCAGGAAGCGATCCTTCGAGAACTTGTTCAGCGACAGGAGCCATTTGCCGTCCGCCTCCTTGGTCTCGCCCATGGAGGTGTGGTTGTGGCCGGGCTGATAGTGGACGTCGATCTTCTGGAGGATCGGGTCGACCTTTTCGCCTTTGAAGGCGCGGCGCGCCTTGTCGATGTCCCACTTCACCATCTGGCTGTCGAGAAACGTCGTCGTATAGGCGTTGCCCTTGCCGTCGAAGGCAGTGTGGAGCGGACCGAGGCCGATCTCCGGCTCGGCGACGATGACACCGCGCGGCTTGATCTTGTCGTCGAACAGATCGTCGAGCAGCCGCACGTCGATGACCGAGACCGTCGGAGACAGCTTCCCATTTATCATGACATGGAAGCCGTCCGGCGCCGTGTTGCAGCCATGCGGGTTGTTGGAGATGGGAATGTAGCGGGTGTAGCTCGACCCGTGCCGGCCGTCGACGACCTTGACGCCGCCCATCTCCTTGAAGTCGCCCTTCTTGATGGCGTCCTCGATGCGCTTGATATTGAAGACGACCGCCCAATCCTGCTCGGCCGAGGTCATCTCGCCGAGATTGAGCCCCTTTTCCGAGTTGTAGCAGGTCGAGAACGCGTATTTGCCCTGATAGTCGGCATCGCAATTGTCGAGGTTGCCGTCGACCAGGACCTGCCAGGCGACCTCCATCTTGTCGCCGTCGACCGCGGTGAACACGGACCAGTAGTTTCTGCGGATCGACATCGAGGATCTTCCCGTCATTGGGGATCGGGATGATGTGCTCGCTGTTGGCGAAGATGTATCCCGTGCGGGGGAATTTCTGCGGGCGCATGCCGTGGATGTCGGATGCGTTCGGGATCTCGATGATCCTGTCGCATTTCATGACATCGCAGCGGATGCGCGCGACCCGGCAATTTGCCTTGTCGTTGATGAAGAGGTAGCGGCCGTCATAGGTCCCGTCGGTGAACGACATATGGGGATGGTGCGCATCGCCGTTCATGAAGACGCCACCGCGGGTTTCGAGGAACTGCTTCGTGCGCGGCAGCAGCCCCTCGGTCAGGACCTTCCTGCTCTCGTTGGTAAGGCCCCATCCCGTCGCGCTATCGCGGTTGAAGATGGGAATGCGCATGAGCTCGCGCATGGACGGCAAGCCCATGATGCGGATCTCACCGGTCTGACCGCTGCTCGAGAAGCCGTAGTACTCGTCGAGATCGCCCGGACGCACATCGACAGCCTGGGAGCGCTGCGCCTGCTGCGCGCGAGCGGTCGCCACGAACTCAGCGGCGGTCAGTGTCCCAGCCGCCCCGGCGAAGCCGGCGGCGCCGGCGATCTTTACTGTGCTGCCGAGCAACCCTCGACGGCTGATTCCGGAGTTGTCAGGCTTGTCTGGCTTGTCTGGCTTTTCTGTCGACATCGGTAGTCTCCTTAGTTGGCTGGGCACGGTTGCGCTCAGCTCAGGTTTCGGCGGGTTTCTTGAGCGATGGCATCCCGGCCCGGCGCGTCACCGCGTCCGGCCGCATTCCGGTCGACGCCAACGCGTGAAGCTTCTCGCGCTTCAGGCGCTTCTGAATCATGACCGGGCATTTCTGATCGTGGTGGTAGAGCATCTGGCAATTCAGGCACTGGATGCATTCATTCGGGTTGATGTGCCCCTCGGGATGGATCGACTGGACCGGGCATTCATTGGCGCAGCGCTGGCACGGGTTGCCGCATTCGCGATAGCGCCTGAGCCAGTCGAACATCCTCAAGCGCGCCGGGATCGCCAAGGCGGCGCCGAGCGGACAGAGGTAGCGGCAGAAGAAGCGCTCGATGAAGAGGCTCGCCACGAGCAGCGCGAGGGCGAATGCGACGAACGGCCAATCACGCACGAAGCGCAGCACGATCGCGGTCTTGAAGGGCTCGATCTCGGCTAGGCGCTCGGCCATTGCGAGCTCGTAGAGCGAGAGGCCGAAGAGGACGAGGAAGATGATGTATTTCACCGCCCAGAGCCGCTGGTGAAGCCCGAACGGCACGCGGATCTGCGGCACTCCGAGCAACTTTGCGCCACGGTTCAACAACTCCTGCAGCGCGCCGAAGGGGCAGAGCCAGCCGCAGAAGGCGCCGCGGTTCCAGAACAGGATCGAGGCCGCCGTGGCGAACCACAGAATGAAGATCAGCGGATCGAGCAGGAAGTATTCCCAGCGGAAATCCGTCCGGAGCGCGCCCGCAAAGGTGAGGACGTTGACGACCGAGAGCTGCGCCTGCGCGTACCAGCCGATCCAGAACAGGGTGAAGGCAAGGAATCCGAGCCGAAAACGGTCGTAGAGGACAGGCCGGCGCACGAGCCAGTCCTGGAAGAAGAAGACGCCGGTCAGGATCACCAGGGCGATGACGAGCACGCCGATCTGGATCAGCTTGCCGCGCCACAGCCGCATCCACAGAGGCTCCGCGCTATTGTCGCCTGCTTCGGCGCTGGGCGTCTGCTGCGCCGCGCTCGGCGCAACCGGCGATGCGGCCGCAGGAGTGACGGCGGCGCGTTCGATCTTGATGAATTTGTCGGGCAGCGTGTAGCCGAGCTCGAAGGTGAGGAAAGCCTTGTCGCGGGCGCCCATGGCGCGCTGCACAAGGAGTTGCAGGCGCCACGGTTCGATCGGGTCCAGCGCCATTGCATCGGGCACGGTGAAGAGGCCGATTTCGCGCAGCTGCGGTGCGCCGGCCGCCGCAACATCACCGATTCTCAGGTGGTCGCGATCGCGGAAGCGAATGCTGTTCTCGCCTTGGAGGATTTGGATGCGGTCGAAGATCCCGCCGCGGACATAGCCGGACCCCTTGAAAGAATAGGTGCCGTCACCGCCGATAAGGATAGCCTGCTGGCCGGGCTTGAGGCGCTGCTTCAGCTGCTCCCAACCCGAATCGCCGAGCAAGCTGTGCCCGATCGAGGGCACGCTCGCCAGCGCCACATAAAGATCGATGAAGACGTCATTGGCGTCGCCCGGCTCGGGGTGCTCGATGGCCGCCTGATTGCCGCTGCGCTCGAAGGCCTGGTTGATCTCGGCAACACTGAGATGAAGGCGCCGGACGGAGCCGTCCGCGAGCAGCGCCGCCCAGTCCTCGATAGCGGATTTCGTTTGATCGACGGCGCGGATGTCGCGCGGGGCTGCCTGGCCGGCGGTCTGCTGCTTTTCCGCGAGGCTGCGCGAGCG
>JBIOEK010000088.1:0-10372 GCA_044445925.1 Hyphomicrobiales bacterium | reverse complement strand
TCTTTCGGCGGCGCTGCTCGGCTGCCTCGGCTTCCTCGGCGGGATGGGGCTGGTCGTCTCGGCAGCCGTTCAGCTCGGCCTCGAAGCCGATGAAATCTCGTTCAAATTGCCGGCCATCGCGGTGGCGACGCCGTGCCTGCTGCAGTTCCTGGTCGCCTCGAACGCGCTCTGCCGCAGCCGGTTGAGGGAGCGCGGCAAGTCGCATGACCTCGTCGACGCCGGCATCGGCTTCCTGGGGCTCGGGGCCGCGCTCATGCTGAACGGGGGGGCGCGAACGTTCATGGCCAGCTATTGGCCGCTGCCCGCGGCCCCGCAATGGCTCGCATTTTGCGTCGCGATCCTCTGCCTTGGCAGCCTCGTGGCCCTCATGCTCGAATGCGGCGTATTCGAGCGTATCAGCCTCACCGAGATCTGGCGCGGCAGGCCGCGCGAGGCGCTGCGAGATCAAGCGCCGCTCAAGCCCTTCCACAATGCCCCAGGATTTCCGCTTGCGCGAGAATGAGCGCCAGCGGATCTCCTCGATTCCGCCGGCCCCTCCGCCGCTCTCCCCGCGAAAGCCTTAAAATCCAGGCTTTCCCTCACTTGCCCTCCGAGGGGGCGGGCGTCGCCTGCCAGGACAGGAAGGCCTTGACGGCATTCTGCCAGACCAGGTTCTTGAGGTCGATGACGGGCGGATTGGCCAGCTCGACCGTCGTCTCCGCCTTCTTGCCGCACCCCTCCACGAGCCGCAAAACCTTGATCTCGCCATCCGTATAGTAGCGATCTCCTTCGCCGTTGCGCCCGTCGAGCGTCGGACCTACGCCGGATACCTCGTAGATCGCCTCGACCACCTTGGCCTTCTTCAGCGCGTCGACGAGAAGGTCACGCTCGGCGTCGATATCGGGCGCGATGTGGTGGGTGACCTGGCCGGTATAGTGGTTGAATCCGACATCTTGATCGAAGGTCGCAGCACCCAGCCAGACGGAGCGGTCTTCCTCGCCCTTCTTCAGCACCTCCCAGAACCGGACATGGTTGCGGCGTCTGGCGGTTGGCCCCTCCGGCTTCTCGAAGGCGAGGTCCTCGCGCCTTCCCTCATAGAAGAGGGCGCTGACCGGAGCGTGAGGATAGGGGCGGCGGAACAGCACGCTGCCGGCGATTCCTACGCTCGAGCGGAAGGTGATGGGGTCCGCCGGGTACCACGACACCGCGCGCATGGCGCAGAGCAAATCCTCCTTGGCGCCGACGAAGCCGAGATTCATCGGGTCGGCCGGGATACCCGGCGCCGTGCGCGTGACCATCGGCAGGCCCTCGAGCCCTTTCTGGTGCTCGTAGTGCCTCCAGACCGCCGGAAGCAGCAGATAGGCGCCGAACCCATAGGCTGCGGCGAAGAGGCCGGCGAGAGCGAGCGAGAGCCGCAGTTTCGAGCGATGCATGATCATCGATTGCGGCACACCGCTCCAGCGGGGACGCCTTCTAGCGTCCCGGGCTGCGTTCCACCCGCCTGAAGGCCGAGGCCAGGAACTCGCCTCCCTGGCGCAGGCCTTCGCCGTCGATGCCGTGTCCGAGCCCGAGGGAAAGGTGCCATTCGCAGGGAATATCCGCGCTGGCGAGCATATCGGCGGATTCGAACAGCGCGGTCGCCGGGATCAGATCGTCGGCTTCGCCATGGATGAGGAGGATGGGCGGTCTCGATCTTGCTTCCGCAGCGAGAGCCCGGGAGGCGGCCTCGGGATCGGCCTCGCCCGTGCCGCCCTCGAGCACGAGCAGGCCCGAATAGCCGACGATGGCCAGGGGCGCGGCGGCGCGGCGCAGTCCCGCATGCAGCGCCATCATCGTGCCCTGGCTGAAGCCGACGAGCGCGAGCGCGGAGGGTTGAAGGCCGTGGCGCAAGAGCTCGGCATCCAGGAAGGCATCGAGGGCCGGCCTTGCCTGCGTCACGCCCTTCCAACGCTCGGCAGGGTCGCGCATGGTGAGAGGAAACCATTGCCGGCCGACGGGGCTCATCGGCATGCGCTCGGGCGCGTTCGGGGCGACGAAGGCCGCTTGCGGCAGGAGTTGCTGCCATTGCCGGCCGATCTCGATCAGGTCCTTGCCGTCCGCCCCATAGCCGTGCAGCAGCACCACGAGCTGTCTCGGCGCGCCGGAGCGCGCAGCGATGCGGGGGCCATCGAGTGAGGGCGTGCTCATCGAACGGCGTTTCCTACATGATTCCGGTTCGAGCGAAGATCGTCTGCGTGCCCTCGCCCTTCTCGATGAGGCGCCGCACCTCCTCCTCGCCCTCGAGCTTGGCGAGAGCGAGCCGGACCACATCGGCGAGCTCTGCTTGCGGGATCACGAGCACGCCGTCGCCATCGCCGACGATGACGTCGCCCGGCGAGACCTTCGTGCCGTTCGCGAAGGCGATCTCGCAGCGAAAATCGGTGACCCGGCCGCGGCCGCGCTGGTCCTGGGCGTAGGCGCCTGCGGAGAAGACCGGCAGCCCGACGGCAAGGATGCCCTTGCTGTCGCGATGGAAGCCGTCGACGACGGCGCCCGCGGCGCCGAGCGCGCGAGCCCGCGTGCTCATCAGCTCGCCCCATAGCGCATAACTCGGCGAGGCGCCGGTGCAGATATAGACCTCGCCCGGCTTCAATTCGTCGAGGGCGCGGAACATCAGCCCGAAATCGCCTCCGCCCTCGCAATCCTCCTCGCGCACCGGCATGGCGCGTCCGACGAGCATCATCTGCGGCGAGAGCGCCCGGATCGAGGGCGGCAGGAATTGCCGCCGCAGACCCATCGTGTCCATCACGTCGCCGATGACGGAGGTGAAGAGGCGCCGGCGGATCTCTTCGAGAAGCTCCGTGCCGGCGGCCGTGGGGCTTGTCGCCATCGCGGCCGGCTGCCTTACTTCTTCGCCTGCGCCTTGGCGGCGAGGCTCGACGCCGCGCTGGTGACGGCCGACCCTATCTCGCGCAACTGCCCGCCGAGGCTCTCGGCCTGCTTCTCGACGAAGCTCTGCTGCAGCTTCAGGAATTCCTGCGGATCCTTGGCGCGCAGCAATTGCTGGGCGAAGTCGAATGCCGCGGTGAGGTTCGCCTCGGCATAGCTCACCGCCTTTTGGGTCATGTCCCGGGCGCTCGCCTGCGTCGCCTGCGCGGTCGAATCGACCGTGGAGAAGACGCGCGTGGCTTCCTTCATATATTGATCGACGGCTTCCTTGGCTTTCGCCAAGGTGGTCTCGGCGGCGCTGCGCACGCCTTGCGATATCGCCTCGGGCGAGAATTTCGGGTCCATCTTGATCTCCCTTGATCTTGGTGCCGCAGGCTCGGCGCCGGATATGCGGCGCCAGGCGCGACCGGCCCACCATCGCCTAGCGCGGCGAAGCGGGCAAGTCGCCGCGGATCGATTAGGCTTTCTATAGATCGGGGCGCGGATTGTCATGCTGGGCGGTGCGCCTGCCGGCTCGGCCGGGCAGGGTGCCAAGGCCGGGTTGCCGCCGTCATTTTTCAGCTGTCATAAAGTCCGACTACGCTCCGCTGCGCTGAAGCGAATGCCCGCCGATCGAAAGCCCGCAGCGACACACTACAGTTACAGAGGTCTAGGTCATGAAGCTCTCGGAGGTGCGCCGTAAAGCGAGCGCAATGCCGCTCACAAATCCCGCTTACCCGCATGGTCCCTATCGCTTCTACAATCGAGAATACATGGTCGTCTCCTATCGTACCGATCCTGACGCTTTGCGCGAGGTCGTGCCCGAGCCTCTCGAAGTCGACGACGCCATCGTCAAATATGAATTCATCCGCATGCCCGATTCCACGGGTTTCGGCGATTACACCGAATCTGGACAGGTCATTCCGGTCACCTACAAGGGAGAAAAGGGCGCTTACGTCCACTCCATGTATCTCGACGACGAGGCGCCGATCGCGGGCGGTCGCGAAATCTGGGGGTTCCCCAAGAAGCTCGCCTCGCCGAAGCTCTCCCATGAAAACGAGATCCTGGTCGGCACGCTGCACTACGGCTCGGTCCTCTGTGCGGTTGCGACGATGGGCTACAAGCACAAGATCCTTTCGCCGGAGCCCATCTTGCGATCCATGGACGAGCCCAATTTCCTCTTGAAGATAATCCCGCATGTCGACGGCACGCTGCGCATCTGCGAACTCGTCCCCTACCATATGCAGGACGTCGAGCTCAAAGGCGCTTGGAGCGGGCCGGCCGCGCTCGAGCTGTTTCAGCATGTGATGGCCGACGTCGCAAAGCTGCCGGTCTTGCAGGTCCTCGGCGCGGCGCATTTCATCGCCGACTTGACTCTCGGTCTCGGCGAGGTCGTGCACGACTACCTGGCGGATGATCGGCAGCCGCAAGCCAAGCTCGACTCCTTGAAAGTAGGAGCCCGCTGAATGAACGACGTATCGGAGCGGCGCGAGGGGCTCGTCGAGATTGCCGACATCTCACCGATCGCCGCCAAATACGATCGCGTGGCGCTCGTGCTGCAGGGAGGCGGCGCGCTGGGCGCTTATCAGGCCGGCGTCTACCAGGCCCTGGCCGAGGCACGCTGCGAGCCGAACTGGATAGCCGGCGTCTCGATCGGCGCCATCAACGCCTCGATCATCGCGGGCAATCCGCCCGGAAAGTGCCTCGCCGCTCTCGAATCCTTTTGGAATACCGTCTCGGGTCGAAAGATTTGGCTGAGCACTCCGGAGGGCGATTTCTTTCGCGATCTGCGCAATCAGACCAGCGCCATGATGACGATGATGCTCGGCCAGCCAGGGTTCTTCTCGCCGCGCCGGCACAGCCCCTGGTTCGCACCGGCGGGCGCCGACGGGGCCCTCAGTTACTACGAAACGACGGAACTGCGGGAGACCCTCGAAAGTCTCATCGATTTCGACCTTCTCAACAACGGCGATAAACGCCTGAGCGTCGGTGCGGTGAACGTCAGGACCGGCAACTTCATCTACTTTGATTCAAGCAGGACGCGCATCGGGCCGGATCATATCATGGCGTCCGGCGCACTCCCGCCGGCGCCGCCTGCGGTGAGGATCGACGGCGAATACTATTGGGACGGCGGCGTCGTTTCCAATACGCCGCTGCAGCATCTGCTCGATCAGGAGCCATCGGAATCGTCGCTGGTCTTTCAGGTCGACCTGTTCAGCGCGCGCGGCGCGCTGCCGCGGCAGATGCTCGACGTGCTGGCGCGCCAAAAGGATATCACGTATTCCAGCAGAACGCGTCAGAATACCGATACTTACGCGCGCGTTCACCTCCTGAAAATGAAGCTGCTCGACGCTCTGAAAAGAGTTCCTGCGGATAAGCTGAAAAATGGCGAGAAAGAGCTAATCGAAGAATATTCCAAGTCCGGCGATGTCAACATCGTTCACCTCATCTACCAGCACAAGGAATATGAAGGCCACGTGAAAGACTACGAGTTTTCGGGAACCTCCATGCGCGAGCATTGGCAGTCCGGCTACGACGACACGGTGCGCACGCTCCGACATCCGGAATGGCTCGAGCGATCCTCCATCCGCCATGGCGTGTCTGTTCACGATCTGCATCGGGAGGACCCGATCTGAATACGCGCAAGCAGGTGCTTTCCGGCTGCCGGCGCCGCTCTTTGGGAATTGAGGTGTGAAATGGAAGATGACGCTTTGGAACTCGATCGAATGCAGAGCGCCTACAAGGCAGCGGTGGAGGACTGGATAACTGCCATCAAGCACGAAGAGGCGCTTGCGTCGGTCAATCATTCGGTGGCCGAAGTCGACAAATGGGAGCAGGCTAGCTTCCTCGAGGATGAAGTTCGCGGCAGGGTGAAGGCTGCGAAGAAGCAATACGAAGACGCGCTGCGGCAAAAGTTCTATAACTTCTAGTGCCGGGAGTGCCGGTTCAGAATATCCTGGAGAACAGGAAATAGAGGCTGCCCGAGAGGATGATGGCGGCCGGCAAGGTCAGGATCCAGGCCATGGCCAGGTTGCGCAAGGTCGCCATCTGCAGCCCCGAGCCGTTCGCCGCCATGGTCCCGGCGACGCCCGAGGACAGCACATGCGTCGTCGAGACGGGCAGGCCGTACGTATCGGCGGCGAAGATCGTCGCCATGGCCACGAGCTCGGCCGCGGCGCCTTGCGCGTAGGTGAGATGCGTCTTGCCGATCTTCTCGCCGACCGTGACCACGATGCGCTTCCAGCCGATCATGGTGCCGAGGCCGAGCGCGATCGCGACCGCGATCTTGACCCAGAGCGGGATGAACTTGGTCGAGGCGTCGAGCTCGCTCCTGTAAGCCGTGAGCTTGGCAAGCTCGGGCGCCGCAAGCTCGCTCTCCTTGTCCTTCGCCAGGACCCGCACGGCTTCGGAGGCAAGATACATGTCGTTGCGGGTATTGCCGACCTCGGCAGCCGGGATCTTGGCGAGCGAGCCGTAGCTCTCGACCTGCTTGGCGATATCGCGCACCAGCACGGCGAGCGACGGATAGGTGCCCTCGCTGATCTGATGCGAGGAGATGTAGCTCGTGACCGCGGGGCGCGGATTGCCGATCACGTCATAGCCGGCCGCCTTGCCCTCGATCACCTTCGAGGCTTCGAGCGAAGCCGACTGGAAGGTCGCGACGCGGCTTTCGGGCAGAGTGCGGTTCAGCGCATAGGCGGTCGGCACCGTGCCGATCAGGATCAGCATGATGAGGCCCATCCCCTTCTGGCCGTCATTCGAGCCATGCGCGAAGGAAACGCCGGTGCAGGTGAAGATCAACAGGCCCCTGATCCACCATGGGGGCGTCTTGGCGCCTTCCGGCGCCTTATAGAGCGAGGGGCTGCGCACCAATGCCTTCATGACCAGAAGCAGGATGAAGGAGCAGACGAAGCCGACGATCGGCGAGATGAGCAGCGTCTTGCCGATGCTGTAGGCTTGGTCCCAGTCGACGCCGGAGGTGCCGTCGCGGCCGCGCATCAGGGCGTTCATGACGCCGACGCCGATGATCGAGCCGATCAAGGTATGCGAGCTCGAGGCCGGCAGGCCGAGCCACCAGGTGCCGAGATTCCAGATGATGGCGGCGATCAGCAGCGCGAATACCATGGCGAAGCCGGCGCTCGACCCGACTTGCAGGATCAGCTCGACCGGCAGCAGCGAGACGATGCCGAAGGCCACGGCGCCGGTCGAGAACAGCACGCCGAGGAAATTGAAGAAGCCCGACCAGACGACCGCGATGGGGGCCGCCAGGGAGTGTGTGTAGATCACGGTCGCGACTGCGTTCGCCGTGTCGTGGAAGCCGTTCACGAATTCGAAGCCGAGCGCGATGACGAGCGCCACGCCGAGCAGCAGGTAAGGCATCACGCTGATGAGGCGCGCGCCCGTTGCCTCGACGTCGACATAGATGCTGTAGGCGACGAATAGGAAACCGGCGGCCAGGATGGCGAGAAAGCCGTAGATCGCCATAGGGTTGATCGGATGGTCCAGCCTCGGCCGGCCCTCGGCGGGTGCGACGGTCGCCATTGCCATGTCGGTCATGATGAGCTCCTCGCGCCAAGGTCGCAGCGACTGGCCTGAAATGCGGCAAGCAGGTCCAGGTCCTTGCGGGACAGATCTGGAGCGAGGGGCCGCGCGTCGATCATGACTTCCGACCGTCACGGTTCGATGACAATTGCGAGACGATGTCGGGCGCGGTGGGCGTTCGGACGCCACGAGGGAGAGTCGCGTCATCCCCAGTCGCTACTCGCCCCTCACTCGCACCAGGCGAGAGCGAGGTCGCGCAGGCCGTCGATCGCCTCGTCGGCGAAGGTGGCTCTGGTCGCGGGAGGCGGATCGATCAGCGCCAGGACATCGCCGTTCTCGAAGATGAGCTCCGCCCCGAATTTGCGCGCCAGCGTCTGCATGGCATGGTTGGTCGCGAGGCAGCGCATCAGGACCTGCCTGATGCCGCGCGTGCGCGCGGCGCGGATGCTGCGCGCCATCAAATCCTGCCCGACGCCGCGGTGGCGATAACCCTTTTCGACCGAGAAGGCGGCCTCGGCGGTGAACTCTCCATGTCGCGGGGGAACGAGTTCCGAGGCGCCGCGCAGCTTGTCTCCATCGAAGAAGCCGTGCAGCACGCGGCACGGATCGGCGATCAGGCCCGCATAATCGCAGATGCTCTCATCCGAGATCGCGCCGGCGAAGCGCATATTGCGGCTCTCCCCGTCGAGGCGGATGAGATGGGCGCAATAGCTCGCGGCATCGCCCGGCCAGATGCGCCGGACATGGCCGCTTCCGAAATGGCCGCCGAGAATGGTTCCCGGCTCCCGATCGAGCTGCCACGGCTCGATCGGGCCAATTGCGTCCCTGATTATAAGCATGCACCCATAAATGGTGCGCCGCAGCAGAAAATACAATGATTGTTGGCGCTGGACGGATTGGATCAACGCACGCGCCGCTTCATTCCGCGTCATGAAACTGCTATATCGAGTTCACGGCATTTTCGGCGAGGCGGGAACCGGCTCGCGATGAGAAAATGCGGCAAGACAAAGAGTTAAGCCCTCCGCTGATTCGATCTGAGCGGGGAGGGCTCCAGGCTCGAGATCGCGGGATTCTCATCATGTGCCGCTGGATCGCCTATCGGGGACGCTCCATTCCGCTGGAGCGCTACGTCACGGAGCCCGAGCATTCGCTGGTGCGCCAGAGCATCGGGGCCAAGGAGGCGCTCGGCGCGACGCAGGGCGACGGCTTCGGCCTCGGTTGGTACGACAAGCACCCCGAGCCCGGCCTCTATCGCGAGGTGCGCCCGGCCTGGTCGGACGAAAACCTCAAACATTTGTGCCGGCATATCTCGGCGCATCTCTTCTTTGCCCATGTGCGGGCGGCGACCTCGACGCCGACCACGAGGCCGAACTGCCATCCTTTCATCCATGGGCGCTTCATGTTCATGCATAATGGCAGCCTCGGCGATTGGGACCTGATCCGCCGCAAGGTCGAGGCCCTGATTCCGGACGCCTATTACCGCTCGCGCATCGGCACGACCGATTCGGAAGCCGCCTTCCTTGCCATTCTGGGCGATGGAGCCGAGCACGACGCGGTCGGGGCGCTGACCCGCACGGTCGCCAGGATCGCCGAGATGATCCGCTCGAGCGGAGCGCCGAACGCCTTCCGCTTCACCTCGGCGCTCAGCGACGGGGAAAGCCTCTACGCGGTGCGCTACGCCCTGCCGCGGGAAGCAGCTAACACGCTCTATTTTCGCGAGGACGGGGGCAACCTCGTCATCGCGTCGGAACCGCTCGACGCCGAGCGCAGCGGCTGGAACCAGGTGCCGGCGAACCATATTCTCATTGCGCCTGCCCAAGGGAGGGCGAGGCTCGAGCCCTTCCTCGAAGCGGGCGGGTCGAAGCGCGAGCGCCGGATCGCTTAGGTTTGCCCGTTCGGCTGGCCCGGAGGCGTCGGGAGCACGGCGGGGGCCTCAACCGCGCATGGTCGGGTGAATGACCTCGAGCGGCACATGACCATGTTTTCGATAATCCGAGAAATCGGAATCGAGCGTCAAGATCGCGTGCCGCTCATGGATCTCCGCCATACGCACGACGCAGGCGTCAGCTAGCGACATCGGAGTATCTCGATATTTCCGCAGCAGTTGGTGCAGCGCGGCTACATGTTCCTCCATGCGGAATGCCAGGTTGAGCGCACCGCTTTGGAGAAGCTCGAACAGAGCGTCCTGCACCGGCGGAAAGCGCCCAAGCAGATAGACCGTTTCCGTGAGGACTGGTTCGCAGACGAGGAGCGGCGCTTCGAGCTCCTCGATGCATTCGGTGATCCAGCGATGGTTTCGCTCTGCGCGGTCGAAAAAGGCGACGAGCGGCCCCGTATCAATGATCGCGTGCATCGCGGCCGAAGCCTGTAAGATGCTCAGGGTTTGAGCCGAGATCGGGAATTCTCGAATCGACAACCCCACATGCGTCCTTCATCAATCCGGCGAGAGTCGGACGCCGACGGGTTCTGCGCGGTGCTTCGAGCACGAGCCTCAGCCCCTCCTCGACCAAATCCTTGAGCTTGCGGCCGCGCAGCGCCGCCTCAGCCTTGGCCCGCCGGTAGAGATCGTCCGGAACTTCGACCGTGGTCTTCACGCGCTGCTCCAGTTCGGACATAAAACCGTAAAACCATATTTATGCGAGCTGTTCCGAAAAGTCAATTCGCCGCCAAGAGATCCTTGTCGCGAGCTCCTTGCCGCGCCAAAACGCGGTTCCGCTTCCCTACGACGCCCCGCATTGCTACATGCGGCCCATGACCACCCATAAGATCGACTCGATCCGCAACTTCGCCATCGTCGCCCATATCGACCATGGCAAGTCGACGCTCGCCGATCGCCTGATCCAGACGACGGGCGGGCTTACCTCGCGCGAGATGGTCGAGCAGGTGCTCGACAACATGGATATCGAGCGCGAGCGCGACACCTCATAGGCGAAGTCGACATGGC
>JBIOEK010000087.1:0-10390 GCA_044445925.1 Hyphomicrobiales bacterium | reverse complement strand
GTCGGCGTCCGCCCCGATGGCGAGCGAGCCCTTGCGCTCGAGATTGTAGATCTGCGCGGGCGCCGTCGCCGCGATCTCCACGAATTTGCGCAAGCCCAGGCGCCCGTTCGAGACCATGGCGTCGAACAGCAGCGGCAAACGCGCCTCGACGCCCGGCATGCCGTTGGCGATCTCCTTGAAGGTCGAGGCCTCGCCCGAGGGGAACTTGCCGCCGGCATCGAGGCGATAGGGCGCATGGTCGGAGGACACGGTGTGGATGTCGCTGAGCCCGATGGCACGCCACAAGGCCTCCTGGTCGGAGGCGAGGCGCAGCGGCGGGCTGCACATCCATCTGCCGCCCTCGAGGCCCGGCCGGTCGAGATCGCTCTCGGTGAGGAACAGATATTGCGGGCAGGTCTCGGAGAACACCTTGAGGCCGCGCCCGCGCGCCGCGCGGATCACGGCCGCCCCTTCGGCCGTCGACACATGATAGACCATGATCGGCTGATCGATGAGCCCCGCCATCTCGATGAGCCGGTTGATGGCCTCGGATTCGGCGATGCGGGCATGGCTCGCCGCGTGGAATTTCGGCGCCTTGTGGCCATGCGCCAGGAGGCGCTTCGACATCCAGGATATCATCCCGTGATTCTCGGCATGCACGCAGACCATGGCGCGGCACCGGCGCGCCGTGGCGAGCACGTCGAGCAGCTCCTCGTCCTCGACCTTCAGGCGGTCATAGGTCATGAACAGCTTGAGCGAGGAGTGCCCCTCCTCGACGAGCGCCGGGATGTCCTCCTCAAGCGTCTCGCGTGTCGGGTTGGCGATGATCATGTGGAAGGCATAGTCGATGACGGCGCCGCGCTCGGCGAGCTTGTGGTAGTCGGCGACCACATCGCGAAGCCGCATGCCGCGATGCTGGGCCGCGAAGGGGATGACCGTGGTGGTGCCCCCATAGGCCGCCGAGATCGTGGCGCTGCCGAAGGTATCGGCATTGAGCTTGCCGTTGGCCGAGAGCTGCTCGATATGGCAATGGCTGTCGATGCCGCCCGGCAGCACCAGCTTGCCCCGCGCATCGATGTCGCGCTTGCCCGATCCGAGGCCCTTGCCGATCGCCGCGATGCTTTCGCCCGTGATCGCCACATCGGCGTCGAACACATCGCTCGCGGTCGCGACCCTTCCGCCGCGAATGACGATGTCGTAGGCTTCGCTCATCTTCGGCCTCCTCGGCGGCGTGCAGCGCTGGCGGCTTGGTAAGGTCGCGGCAAGACGACTGCAAGTGCTCGCGGGCGGCAAGTGCCAGATCGCGGCGATTGCAGATCGCGGCGTCGAGGCCGCATAGCTGGAGGCAAGGATGCGCGACGGAAGCCAGACCCTCATCTCGGTCATCAACCCGAACTCGAACGCGCAGGTGACGCGCGGGCTCGAGGAGGCGCTCTCGGGGCTTGCCTTCAAGGACGGGCCCCGCATCACCTGCTCGACCTTGGCCGAGGGGCCGTTCGGCATCGAGACGCAAGCCCATGTCGACGACGTCGTGGCGCCGCTGCGCGCCCTCGTCGAGAAGGACAATGGGGCTTCCGCCTTCGTCATCGCCTGCTACAGCGATCCGGGCCTGCATTCCTGCCGCGAGGCGACCGGGCGCCCGGTGTTCGGCATCGCCGAATGCGCGGTGCTGACGGCGCTGGCGCGCGCCGACCGCTTCGGCGTGATCGCCATCAGCGCGCGCTCCATCAGGAGGCATCTGCGCTATCTGCGCCAGATGGGGCTGACGCAGCGTTTCGCGGGCGAGCGGTCGCTCGAGATGAGCGTCGCCGAGACGGCCTCGGGGGAGGGGACGCTCGCGCGCATGGTCGCGATCGGAAAAGCGCTGCGCGACCAGGACGGGGCGGAGGCGATCGTCATGGGCTGCGCCGGCATGGCGCGCCATCGCCGGCCCCTGGAGGAGGCGCTCGGCATTCCGGTGATCGATCCGACGCAGGCCGCGGTCGCAATGGCGATCGGGGCGGTGGCCGCGTGATCTATTCGGGCGGCGGCACGGCGCCGGCCCGAGAGGTGATCAGGCCGTAATGCTCGATCCTGCGGTGGCGGGCGAAGTCGAAAATGGTGGTCTTGCCGAATGCCGTCGCGTCGAGGTCGCAGGCGTGGATGATGAGCTCGTCGCCCTCGGTCCTGGCCTCGGCCACTACCTCGCCTTCGGGATTGACGATGAGCGAGCCGCCGATCATCCCATGCCCGTCCTCGACGCCGGCCTTGGCGACCGCGACCACGAAGGTCGAGTTCTGGTAGGCGCCAGCCTGCACGCTCAAGCGGTTGTGGAAGAGGCGCTTTTGCGCCCCCTCGGCGGCTTTTTGCGAATTGACCGAGGGCGTGTTGTAGCCGAGCACGATCATCTCGACCCCCTGCAGGCCCATGACGCGATAGGTCTCGGGCCAGCGGCGGTCATTGCAGATGCACATGCCGAGCACGCCGCCGAGCGCCCGCCATACGGGGAAGCCGAGATCGCCCGGCTCGAAATAGCGCTTCTCGAGATGCTGGTGGCTACGCGCAGGCTCGAATTCGGAATGGCCCGGCAGATGCACCTTGCGGTATTTGCCGATGATGCGCGCGCTCTTGTCGGTCAGGATGGCCGTATTGAAATGGCGCCCCTGCGGCGTCAGCTCGGCATAGCCGAAGGACATGGCCATCCCGAGCTTTGCGGCGCGCTCGAAGAGAGGCAGCGTCGCGGCGTTCGGCATCTCGCGCTCGAACCAGCGATCGACCTCGCTCTGGTCGGGCATGTAGCAGCGCGGGAAGAAGGTCGTGAGCGCGAGCTCTGGATAGACGACGAGCTCGGCGCCCTTGGCCTTCGCCTCGTCCATCAAGGCCAGCATGCGCTTGACGACGGCCTCGCGGCTGTCGGATTTCTGGATCGGGCCCATCTGGGCGCCGGCGACCGCCAGTAAGCGCATGGTGTCGTCCTCAAGGTGATGGCTCGCTCGTGTTCAACCGGCAATCAGGCGATCGAGGAAAGCGTGGAAGCGGATCTCTAGCGCGCCGGCGACTTCGTCCGGCAGAAACCACCAGACGCCATTGGCGTTGACCTCGAGGATGACGAGCCCGTCGCCTGCCGGCATGGCGTCGATGACGGCGTAGTCGAGCGCAAGCGCCCTCGCGGCGGCGAGCATGAGCTTCTTCCAGCTATCCTCGCCCTCGACGATCCTGGCCGCGGGTCGTCCGGAGCGCGTCAGGCGCACATCGGCGATCGCCGCGTCGCGCTCGAGCCGGACGAAGCTCACCTCCTCGCCCATCACATAGGCGCGAAATTCATGATCGGCCTCGATCGGCACCTGCCATATGGCGGGGGCCTCGCCGCTCGCCTCATCGGCTCCGACCAGCCGGGCCGGGCTGAACTCGGTTTCGGTCTTCCAGCCGCCTTCGGAGATGTTCTTGCGGATGAGACGCCGGCGCGAGGCGAGCGCGCCCTGTCGCGGAAAGCCGGTCGATATCGCGGTCGCGGGCGGGGCGAGGCCTGAGCGGCGCAGGGCATCGAGCTGGATGAGCTTGTTGTTGGCGCGGCGCATGGCAGCGGGGTCGTTGACGCAGCGCGAAAGCCGCGGCAGGGCGGCCTCGAGAAATTCGGTGAGCGGGCGCCATTGCTGCGCGGCGAATAGCGGATGAGGCTCGTCCGGCGGGACGGCGGCGAGGTTCGTCTCCTCGACCTCGAAGGAGACCGGCATATAGAGGATGAGCCCGACGCGACTAAGCTCGATCGGCGCCTCGCCGACCGGCGCGACGGCGAGGCGATCCCCTTCGAGATGGAGCCTCGTCCCGCCCGCATTGAGCGCGATGGTCCTGACGACGAGCCCGGGCCGCGCCGCGGCGTATCGGGACAGCCCCATATGGTCGCCGATGGCGCCATGCCCGCTCGGAAAATCCGGGCGCGTCACGATGGCGAGGAGATCGGTATCGGTCATGGTCGCTCAAGGATGGCCGCTCAAGGGGAGATGAGAGGCCTGCCCCGCAGGCGTGGCGCGCCTCGACGATTCCAGCTAATAGGCCGCACGGCGCCGAGCTGCATTGCGACATTTCCCGACAACCACGACAGGATGAACCACATGGGCGAGACCATCAAGCTTAAGGCCAAGGACGGGGTGACGATCACGGCCTACAAGGCCTCTCCCACCGGCAAGCCCAAGGGCGGCATGGTGGTGTGCCAGGAAATCTTCGGCGTCAACCATCACATCAAGAACGTCACCGACCGCTATGCGGCGCTTGGCTATCTCGCCATCGCGCCCGGCCTCTTCGACCGCGTTGCGCCCGATGTGCAGCTCGGCTACTCGCCGACCGATATTCCCGAGGGCGCCGGGATTCGCGCCAAGACCAAGCTCGACGACACGCTCGCCGATATCGAGGCGGCGGTGCAGGCCATCGCGAGCGCCGGGCCGGTCGGCATCGTCGGCTATTGTTGGGGCGGCACGCTCGCCTACGCCGCGGCCTGCCGCGTTTCCGGCCTCAAGGCCGCGGTCGGCTATTATGGCGGCGGTATCGCCGGCATGCTGAACGAGAAGCCGAAGGTGCCGATCATGCTGCATTTCGGCGCGAAGGATAAGCACATCTCGATGGACGACGTGAACAAGATCAAGGCGGCCTATCCGTCGATGCCGGTCTATGTCTACGACGCCGATCACGGCTTCGTCTGCGACGAGCGCGGCAGCTACGACAAGCCGAGCGCCGACCTCGCCTTGACGCGCACACTCCCCTTCTTCTCCGAGCATCTGCGCTGAGTGTCTGACCCGAAATTCAACGAGCTGCGCGTCGCGGTCATTGCGAGGAGCGCGGCGACGAAGCAATCCAGCAGTGCGCGAGGGCCTGGATTGCTTCGCTTCGCTCGCAATGACGATAGGCGCGCAGCCTCTCGCGAATTACTGGTCAGCCTCTGAGAAAGAGCCGCCAGCCGTTCAATGATTCTTCGACCCAAGATTCTTCGACCCATGCTTCTTCGACCCATGCCAACCCGCAAGGAAATCCATCGTGCAAGAGCGTAATCTCGGCAAATCCGGCCTGCGCGTGTCGCTGGTCGGCCTCGGCTGCAATAATTTCGGGGGCCGCATCGATCTCGAGGCCTCGCGCAAGGTGGTGCACAAGGCCATCGATTGCGGCATCACCTTGTTCGACACCGCCGATGTCTATGGCGAGCGCGGCGGCTCGGAGACTTGCCTCGGGCAGATACTCGGCGAGCGCCGCAAGGACATCGTGCTGGCGACGAAATTCGGCATGCCGATGGACGATGCAGGGCGCCAGAAGGGCGGCTCCCGCCGCTACATCATGAGCGCCGTGGAGGCGAGCCTCAAGCGCCTCAAGACCGATTGGATCGACCTCTACCAGCTGCACAGCTACGATCCGCTCACCCCGATCGAGGAGACCCTGCGGACGCTCGACGACCTGGTGCGGCAGGGGAAGGTGCGCCATATCGGCTGCTCCAACCTGCCTTCCTGGCGCGTCGTCGAGGCGCAGTGGACGGCGACGACCTCGCATCTCGACGCCTTCCTCTCCTGCCAGGACGAATACTCGCTCGTCATGCGCGGCATCGAGAAGGACCTCGTGCCGATGATGGAGGCCTACGGCCTGTCGCTCCTGCCTTATTTCCCGCTTGGCAGCGGCCTGCTCACGGGTAAATACAAGCGCAACGCGCCAAAGCCCGAGGGAGCAAGGCTGACCACGACGCAACGCCTCGCCGATCGCTACATGACGGAAGCGAATTGGAAGATCGTCGAGGGCCTGCAGGATCTGTGCGCCAAGCGGGGCTGGTCGATGCTCGATCTCGCCTTCTCCTGGCTGGCCGCGAAGCCGATGGTCGCGAGCGTCATCGCCGGCGCCACGAAGCCCGAGCAGATCGAGCAGAACGTCAAGGCGGTCGGATTGAAGCTTAACGGAGAGGATCTCGCGGAGATCGACGCGATCAGCGCCTCCGCCAAAGCGGGGTAGGGCGCAGTTGGCGGCTCATCCCCTCTTGCGCCGGGATGAGCGCAGACGCGCCTTTCCGAACGTGTTCACGGCGACGCTTCGGAATGCGGCTCCCGAGCTGTGGGGCTGGTCAATCGCCTGGCGCCTTCGCGAGGCTCCGGCTCCGGCGTCGCTTCCCGGAAGACGACCGACTGGCGGATGAGCTCGCCAAAGCGCGGATGCACGATCTCGAGCCTGAACAGGAAGCGTCCGTCGCCGATCTCGGCATGGCTCACGGTCAGCGCGCCCGGGCTCGCGAAGCCAGGGAGCGCGAAACGGCGCTTTCCGACGCGCAGGTAATAGAAGGCGCTGCGGAACACCAGGGCGCGCCTCTCGACATGGATCGTCAGCGCCATGCCGATGCCGTAGCCGAGATATTCCTCGAGGCCGGTCGGACCGGCGAAGCGCTTCGAGGAATGGATGATTTGCGGAAAGCCTTTGCGGCGGGCGTAGAGCCTCGTCCAGATCTGGCCCCCGGTCGCCAGATCCTCCGTGACGGTCACGACGCTCGGCAGGCCGGCATCGCGCGCCGTCGGCAGCGGGCCCCCGATCAGCCGCGCGAGCTGAGCCAGCAGCCAGCCGCAGCGGCTCATCCGCGTCTCGATCACCTCGCCGACGTAGACCGCGGTGCTGCCGTCGGCGAGGCGCTTCGAGAAGCGGCGCCTGATGGGGGCCGGCAAGCTCGCCCAGTCCTCTTGCGACAGGAGGGAGCGGAAACGTAAATCTCCTAGAGCGGGGCGGGTCTCGGCCGCGGGGCGAGCGGTGTCCAAGGCCCCGAACAGGTCGTCTTCCGGGCCCGCGATGCGCTTCCACGGTCTCATGGCTTCGCCTTGGCTCTTCCCAAGGGCAAGAGGTTGACGACCTTGCTCCCCAGACGGATCAAGGCCGCGAGCTTGCCCTTCGGCACGCTCAGCATCTGCGTGAACCAGACATCGAGCGTCTCGGTGAAATCGAGCATCTCGTTCAGCCGCTTGCGGGCGACGGGGTGGATCGTCGGATCGCCGTCCGCGACGGCCGCGCAGGCCCTCAGCGCCTTCAAGGCCGGATCGATCTCGCGCTCCTTGCGGCCGGCGGCGATGCGCGTGACCACTTCCCAGATATCCGTCTCGGCCTCGAAATGATCGCGCCGGTCGCCCATGACCGGCACGCGCCTCACGAGGTTCCACGCCATCAGCTCCCTGATGGAGTTCGAGACATTGGACCTCGCCATGCCGAGAATATCGGCGACCTCGTCGGCCGTGCGCGGGTGCTCGGAGAGATAGAGCAGCGCATGGATCTGGCCGACCGAGCGGTTGACGCCCCATTGGCCGCCCATATCGCCCCAATGCAGGATGAAGCGCTCGACCGCCACCGGCAGCTTGCCTTTTTCGACTGTTATTTCTGTCATGACAGAAATATCTGCCGGAAAGAAATGAAAGTCAAGCCGGGGAGGCCGAGGTCCTGCCATGCCGCCCGGCATTCGTGTAGGTTGATGCTTGGCGGTAAGCTTCGCAAGGCGGCGGGCCGGTTTCGCGGATTGATAGAGGATAGCGGACAATGAGTTTCCCCCAAGTCAGGAGGTTGTCAGTGCGGCGCGGTCCGATATGAGGTCATGGGTCCGCCAATAACCGTCTACGCGTGTCATTGTACAGAGTGCCAAAGGCAATCAGGCTCCGCGTTCGCCATGGCAGCCGTTATCCCGCAGGAGCATTTCCGCGTCACCAAGGGAACTCCTAAAATGTTTCCTCGCCAGACCCGCCCCGCAAAGACGATGGAGTGCTGGTTTTGCTCCGACTGTGGAACGCGCCTGTACCACGTGCCAGGTGGCGCGAGCTATCCGAACCGCAACATCAAGCCGGGCACGCTCGACGATAGCTCGTGGCTGATTCCGACGACTCACTTTTGGACGCGAAGCGCACAAAAATGGGTGGTAATTCCCGAAGGCGCGACGCGCTATGAAACTCAGCCTGAGACATTGGCTTGGACATCGCCGAAGTCTTAGGTCGCATCCGCCTTAGTGGGTTTGCGCGCGATCGAGCGCTATGCTCAAAGCCTGTGAAAAGGAGCCCCAGCATGGCGAAGGACCGCAGCCACTCCGACAAGATCGGCAACCACCAGCTCCATCCCGAGACGCTGATGCTGGGCTACGGCTATGATCCGGCCCTGTCGGAAGGCTCGGTGAAGCCGCCCATCTTCCTGACCTCGACCTTCGTCTTCCAAACGGCGGAGGATGGGCGCGACTTCTTCGACTACGTTTCCGGGCGCAAGAAGGCGCCCGCGGGTCGCGGGGCAGGCCTCGTCTATTCGCGCTTCAACCATCCCAACAGCGAGATCGTCGAGGACAGGCTGGCGATCTATGAGGGCGCCGAGGCGGCGCTCGTCTTCTCCTCGGGCATGTCGGCGATCGCCACGACCCTTCTCGCCTATGCGCGCCCGGGCGATGCCATCCTGCACAGCCAGCCGCTCTATGGCGGCACCGAGACGCTGCTCGCCAAGACCATGAGCAATTACACGATCGCCGCCGAAGGCTTCGTGGACGGTACGCATGCGGGAGAGATCGAGGAGGCGGGCGAGCGCGCCATGCGGCGCGGGCGCGTGAGCGTCATCATGATCGAGACGCCGTCCAATCCGACGAACACGCTCGTCGATTTCCGGCTGGTGAAGGCCGCGGCCGACGCCATCGCGCTGGAGCAGGGCCACCGCCCGATCATCGTCTGCGACAACACCTTGCTCGGCCCCATCTTCCAGCATCCGCTCGAGCATGGCGTCGATGTCAGCGTCTACTCCTTGACCAAATATGTCGGGGGCCATTCCGACCTCATCGCCGGCGCGGCGATCGGGGCGCGCGACAAGATCCTGCCCATCCGCATGCTGCGAGGCGCGATCGGCACGCAGCTCGATCCGCATTCCTGCTGGATGCTCGGCCGTTCGCTCGAGACCTTGGCGCTGCGCATGAATGCCGCCTGCCGCAATGCCGAGAGCGTGGCGGAATTCCTGGCGGGCCATCCGCGCGTCAGGCATGTCCACGCGCTCAGCCTGCTGCCGCCCTACGGCGCGGCGCGCCAGGTCTACGAGACGCAATGCACGGGCGGGGGATCGACCTTCTCGATCGATGTCGACGGCGGCCTGGACGCGGCCTTTCGCGTGCTCAACGCGCTCAAGGTCTTCAAGCTCGCGGTGAGCCTCGGCGGCACCGAATCGCTCGCCAGCCATCCGGGCACCACGACGCATTCGGGCGTCCCGGCGGAGCTGCGCGCCCGCACCGGCATCCATGACGGCACGATCCGCTTCAGCATCGGCATCGAGCACAAGGACGATCTGATCGCCGATCTCACCCAGGCGCTGGCGCAAGCGGGCGAGTAGCGAATGGCGAGTGGCGAGTAGAGAGCCGTAGGCTGCGTTTTTCTATTCGCCATTCGCCACTCGCCTCTAGGGCGGAACGAGCTTCATCACGAAGGAGGTCGGCTTCTCGGTCGCGCCGAATGGCCCCGGCACCTTGTTCTTGACCGGCGGCAGGCTCTGCAGGAAGGCGGCGATCGCCAGCGCGTCGGCCTTGTCGAGATTGGCGAAGGCGCGCCAGGGCATGATCGGGGCGAGCTCGCGCCCATCGGGCCGCATGCCGGTCTGGAGCGCCGTCGTGATCTGCTCGCTTGTCCAATTGCCGAGCCCGGTCTCCTTGTCCGGTGTCAGATTCGGCCCATGGAATACGCCGAGCCCCGGAATCTCGAAGCCGACCTCCGAGCCGCCGAGATAGCGCGCCATGTCCGGCTTGCCGAGAAAATAGCCCGGCGTGTGGCAATCATTGCAACCCGCGATGGCCACGAGATACTTGCCGCGTTGGATTTGCTCGTCGGCGGCCGCGAGTTGCGGGGCGCCGAGAAGCGTAACGGCAAGGATGAGACTGCGGATGATCGGGTGAGACAACTTTGCCCTCCTCGAAAAGCCTCACGAGGAGGTCATTTTGCATGCGGGAACCAAGGTGCCATGAACGTCTTGCGCTGTCGATAGCCCTCTTTGCAGCCGATCAGCCCGGCGCCGGCACCAAGCCGTGTCGCGACATGATCTCGCGCAGCTTCGCTGGATCCGGAGGCCCGTGAGCCGCGAGCCGAAGGGCCGATGCGGATCGTCTCGGGCATTCTCGAATTCCTCGCTACACGATCCCCGCCGCATAGCCGTCGCGTTGCGGATCGGCGCCGCCCTCGAGCTCCCCGTCCCAGCAGGTGATGCCGTGCGGCGCGGCGAACGGGAAGGTCAAAGGCGAGCGCCTGACCTCGTAGCCCATGGCTTCGAGCGCCTTTTGCGTCCTTCTCGGAATGCGGTTTGCGATGTCGATGGCATCGCTCGTGGCGCTGAAGCGCGGGGCCGCGACCGCCTCCTGCATGGACATGCCCCAATCGAGCACGTTGAGGATGACCTGCAGGATGGCGACCCCGATCCAGGCGCCGCCCGGCGC
>JBIOEK010000086.1:0-10424 GCA_044445925.1 Hyphomicrobiales bacterium | reverse complement strand
CGGGCTTCTCCGGCTCTGATCTAATGAACCTAGTGCACTAAGCAGCGCTGCTCGCCGGGCGGCGGGGGAGGAGGCTGGTCACCATGAAGGAGTTCGAGGACGCCAAGGACAAGGTGATGATGGGCGCGGAACGCCGCAGCCTGGTCATGACCGAGGATGAGAAGCGCCTGACCGCCTATCACGAGGCCGGGCACGCGCTTCTGGCGATCAATGTTCCGGCGACCGACCCGGTCCACAAGGCCACCATCATCCCTCGCGGGCGGGCGCTCGGCATGGTCATGCAGCTTCCCGAACGCGACAAATTGTCGATGAGCTTCGAGCAGATGACCTCCCGCCTCACCATCATGATGGGCGGACGCGTTGCCGAGGAGCTCGTGTTCGGCCCCGACAAGGTGACCTCGGGCGCCGCCTCCGACATCGAGCAGGCGACGCGGCTGGCGCGCATGATGGTGACGCGCTGGGGCTTCTCGAGCGAGCTCGGCACGGTCGCCTATGGCGAGAACCAGGAAGAGGTGTTCCTCGGCTATTCGGTGTCGCGCCAACAGAATATCTCGGAAGCCACCTCGCAGAAGATCGACGCCGAGATCCGTCGCCTCGTCGAGCAAGGCTATGCCGAGGCGACGCGCATCCTGACGGACAAGAAGGACGCGCTCGAGATCCTGGCTCAAGGGTTGCTCGAATTCGAGACGCTCACCGGCGAGGAAATCCGCAACCTTCTCGAGGGCCAGCGTCCGGTGCGCGAGCAGCCGGAGGATCCAAAGCCCCAACGCGGCTCGCCCGTGCCGCAGGCCGGCCGCGGCCGGCCGCGGCCCGAGCCCGATACGGGGCTCGAGCCTCAGCCGCAGACCTGATCGTCAGCGCCTGACGATGACCGAGGACGGACGGCGCCGGCGTTCCCAGCCCTGCTGCTGCAGGGCCGGCAGATCGGCTTCCTGCGCCGGATGACCGAGACATAGATAGCCGATCAATTTCCAATCCGGCGGCGTGTCCAGTATGGCGGCGATGCGTGCCGGCTCGAGGATCGACACCCATCCTATTCCGATGCCTTCGGCGCGCGCCGCGAGCCACATCGTGTGGATGGCGATGACCACAGAATACTCGATCATCTCCGGCATGGTGCGGCGCCCGAGCCCGTGCCCCTGCGGCGTCGATCGATCCGCGAAGACCGCGACCTGGCATGGGGCGTCGTCGAGGCCGGCGAGCTTCAGCCTGGCATAGAGCCCGGCGCGGTCCGCCTCCTGGGCCTTGAGGGCGCTGGCGTTGCAAGCCTCGAAGCAGGCGCGAATTGCGGCGCGGCGCGGCGCATCCTCGACGATGACGAAGCGCCACGGCTCGCTCAACCCGACCGATGGAGCCAGGCAAGCGAGGTCGATGAGCCGCTCGAGGCACCCTTGCGGCAAGGGTGTCCGCCGGAACCGCCTCACATCGCGCCGCCAGGCAAAAAGCTCGCGCAGCCCGGCACGGAAGCTTGCGTCGAATTCCGGGACGCCGCTCGCGGTCATGGGAGAGGGCGATGCGGGGCTCACCGCGCCAGCTCCCTCAGCCCGAGCTTGATCAGCTGGGAGGCCGCCGCCGTCTCGCCCGCGGCCTTGAGCGCGGCCGCGATGGCGGCACTCGCCTGCGGCTGGCCATAACCGAGATTGACGAGCGCCGAGATCGCGTCGGCCACCGGTCGCGGCAGGCCGGCCTTGGCCTCGACCGCGCCACTGAGCCGCGCCACGAGGGGCTCGATTCCGACGAGAGCCGGCGCCTTGTCCTTGAGCTCGGTGACAATGCGTTCGGCGAGCCTTGCGCCGACCCCTTGGGCGCGCTGGAGCTGCAGCTTGTCGCGGCCGCCTATGGCGCGCGCGAGCTCGTCCGGATCGAGCGCGGACAGAATGGAGAGTGCCACCTTGGCACCGACGCCCTGCACGGTCTGCAGCAGCCGGAACCATTCCCGCTCCGCATCCTCGCGAAAGCCGAAGAGGCGGATGGCGTCCTCGCGCAGCTGAGTTTCGATGGACAAGGAAGCGGCCTCCCCAGGCGAGGGCAGCGCTTGCAAAGTGCGGGCCGAGCATTGCACGAGATAACCGACGCCGTTCACATCGAGGACGACGAAGTCCTCGCCATAGCTGTCGATGAGGCCCTTGAGCTTGGCAATCATGCAGTGTTCCCGAGGCAGGGCGGATAGCGGTTTCCCTCGCGGAATTTGCGCCCGGAAAGCGCCTGAAGCAAACTCGCTTGCTTTCAATAGCTGGGTCGGCACCGGCAAGCGCTTCGGCGGCGGCTATGAGGTGCAAGCCGGCAGCAAGCGCCTCGTCGGCACGGGAAGCAATTTCGGCAGGGGTTGGGAACGCTCAGGGGCAGAATGGGTCGGCACGGGCGAAAATTTCGGCAAGAGCTGCCCGGCGCGGCCGGACTCGACGTTCGTGCCCTGCATGTGAGGCCCGCTGGCGCATGATCCCGAAAAGCGGCCCCAGTTTTCGGATCAGATCATCGGAGGGGTGCCCGATGGGGACGTTCGGAAAGTGGCGCTTGCAGTTGCTGCGGTTTTCGTTGGCATCAACGTGCTGAACGGATGGCGAGACGGTCAGCGGGCCGCGCGTGGCTTCCACCCGCGATCCGGCCGAGCTGGTGACGCTCTTGATCGATGCACCGAGCAAGCCCAAGCCTTCCGCGCCAACGCCGCGACGATCCAATGGGAAAAGATACCGGCCGCAAACGTGCCCGACATCGCCGACGAGGCTTGGGCGGACGATCGCCTGGGTTGAATAAGGGCGCGTGATTGCGCGCGAACTGCTTTTTGATTTTTGCGCCTAGCTCGAAAGATTGCAGCGGCGTCGCATCCGTATTGACATTGTCAATGCGACTTTACATGTTGTAAAGCGGCAGGAGGGGAAGTCAGAGGTTAGGCGCGATGGCAAAAGCGAGCACCGATTCCAAGCCGAAGGCGCCCTCTGCGCGATCAAAGCGCGTACGGCGAAAGACGCCGGCCGCCAGCAAGAGCGTCCGCGTCCACTTGGCGTCCGGCTTTCCCGTGAGCCCCCGCAAGGCCCGAAGCGAGACGAATATCAGCATGCGAATCTCGTTGACGGCGCTCGACGTGATCAGCTCGGCCGCTGCATCCGAGGGAAAGACGCGCACCGAGTTCATGCTGGAGAGCGCGCGGCGCCGCGCTACCGAAGTCCTCCTAGATCAGCGCCTTTTCGTCCTGGACGATGAGCAGCACGCGGCCTTCATGCGCGTGCTCGACAATCCGCCGGTGCCTTCGGCGCGGCTTAGGCGTCTCATGTCGGCCCCCTCGCCATGGGACAAGTGACTGAGTTTCCCGGCCCCGCCGGGCGGTCCGCGATAACACCTCCCACTCCGCTTTCCGCTTCGCACGACCGCGAACGCTTCAGTTGCGGCTATCCGCTGCTGGACGATTGGCTGAAACAGCATGCCCTCGCCAGCGAGGGACGTTCGGCGCGCACCTATGTGGTTTGCTCGGGCGCGACGATCGTCGGATATTATTGCCTTGCGACCGGCGCTGAGAAGCGCGCCAGCATGCCAAGGAAAATCCGCCACGGGAACCCGGACCCGGTGCCTCTCGTCATCATCGGCCGGCTCGCGGTCGACTCGGCATTTCAGGGACAGGGGGTGGGACCTGGCCTGTTGAAGGATGCGCTCGCGCGCGCCTTGGCCGTCGCCGAGATAGCCGGGTGCCGCGCGGTGCTCGTCCATGCGATCGACGATCGCGCCGTGGCCTTCTACACCAAGGCGGATTTCGTCGAATTTCCCAATGGAACGCGAACCATGTTCCTGCCGATCGAGACGATCGCAGCAACTGCCGGCGAGGGCGGACCACCATGACAAACGGCGACGATGCGCAAGCCGAGGCCATGTTTGACGGAATAGAGATAGGACCCTGTGTCGATTCAACCTGAACGCATCTCCGTCTATGTCGCACGTCCCCGGTGATGGGCGTGCGTGATGGCGACGGCGAGCGCATCGGCGGCGTCGGCGGCACGCGGATCGGCCTTGGGAAGCAGCAGGCGGATCATCGCCTCGACCTGATGCTTCTCGGCATGGCCCGTGCCGACCACCGTCTTCTTGATCAGGTTCGCCGCATATTCGGCGACCGGCAGGCCGAGCAGGGCAGGGGCGAGCAGCGCGATGCCGCGCGCATGACCGAGCTTGAGCGTGGCGCGGGCGTCCTTGCTGACGAAAGTCTCCTCGACCGCCGCCTCGCGAGGGGAGTGCTCGGCGATGACGCGCGTCAGCCCCTCATGCAGCTCCTTCAACCGCTCGGCGAGCGGGAGCTTGTCGTTGCTCTTGATCACTCCGCAGGCGACGAAGGACAATCGCGAGCCCTCGACGACGATCACGCCCCAGCCGGTGCGGCGCAGCCCAGGATCGATGCCGATCAGGCGCAGAGGGATCAGCTCACCCCTCCATCTTGGCCATCAGCGCATCGGAAATCTCGAAATTGGCGTAGACATTCTGCACGTCGTCATTATCCTCGAGCGTACTGATCAGCCGGATCAGCTTCTCGCCACTCTCATCGTCGAGCATGACGGTGTTCTGCGGACGCCAGGCGAGCGACGCCTTTCGGGCTTGGCCGAATTTCGCCTCGAGCGCCTTCGCGGTCTCGGCGAGGCCATCCGCGGCGCAGATGATCTCATGGCCTGAGCTCGAGGAGGCCACATCGGTCGCGCCCGCTTCGATCGCCGCCTCGAGCATGGCGTCCTCGCTCGCGGCCTTCGCGTCGAACTCGATAAGGCCGACGCGATCGAACATGAAGGACACGGCCCCCGTCTCGGCGAGATTGCCGCCGCTCTTGGTGAAATAGGAGCGCACCTCGGAGGCCGTGCGGTTGCGGTTGTCGGTCAGGGCCTCGACGATCACCGCGACGCCGCCCGGCCCATAGCCCTCGTAGCGGATCTCGTCATAGCTCTCGGCGTCGCCGCCCTGCGCCTTCTTGACGGCGCGCTCGATATTGTCCTTCGGCATGTTCTCGGCGCGCGCCGCCTGGATCGCGAGGCGCAGGCGCGGATTGAAGGCGGGGTCCGGCTGGCCGATCTTCGCCGCGACCGTGATCTCGCGGGCGAGCTTGGCGAAGAGCTTGGCGCGCATGGCGTCCTGCTTGCCCTTGCGGTGCATGATATTCTTGAACTGGGAATGACCGGCCATGCGGGTCTCCGGCGGGCTCGAAGCCGATGATCATAGAGGGCTTGCGTTGGAGGCGCGCTTATAAGCCAGGGGTCGCGCGAAATCCAGGAACGGCGCAAGGGGGAGGTGGAGGCCTAGCGGCTTTACCCTTTTTTAGCCACGACGCCCCATTAGATAGCTCGCATGCCGACCTCGATCCCGTCTTCGCGAGCCCAAATCTTCGCCCTGGCATGTCTCGCTGCGGGCACGCTCTTCGCTCTTTGGGCGCCCGCGCATGCCGAGCAGGATTTCGCGAGCTGCGTCGCCGGAATGCAAGCCGAAGCCACCGCCAAGGGCATCTCCCAAGCGACATTCGATGCGCAGATGCGCAGCCTCTCGCCCGACATGACCATACTCGACCTGCAGCAGCAGCAGCCCGAGTTCAAGACGCCGATCTGGGACTATCTCGCCGCGCTCGTCGACGACCAGCGCATCGCCGATGGCCGTGCCATGCTGGCGCAATGGCGCTCGACGCTCGATGCCGTGGAGGCAAGGTTCGGCGTCGACCGGCATGTCGTGGTCGCGGTCTGGGGCGTCGAATCCGATTTCGGCAAGGCGATCGGCAAGCGCCCGCTGGTGCAGTCGCTAGCCACGCTCGCCTGCTATGGCCAGCGCGCCGCCTATTTCCGCGGCGAGCTGATGGCGACGCTCAAGATCATCGATGCCGGCGACGTCAATCCGGCCCATCTCTTCGGGTCCTGGGCCGGCGCCTTCGGCCACACGCAATTCATGCCTTCGACTTTCTTGCGGCTCGCGGTCGACATGGAGGGGAATGGCAAGCGCGACATCGTCGATTCGGTGCCGGACGCGCTGGGCTCGACCGCGAACTACCTCAGGAAGTCCGGCTGGGTGACGGGCGCGAGCTGGGGCTTCGAGGTCATCGTTCCACTGGGCTATGGCGGCGGCTCGGGGCGCGGCGCCAAGCGGTCGCTTGCGGCCTGGGCGGCCGCCGGCTTCAAGCGCGCCGATGGCCACCCCATGCCGGCCGGAGGCGCGGCTGGGCTCATCATGCCGGCCGGGCGCGAGGGTCCGGCCTTCCTGGTGACGCGGAACTTCGACGCCATCTATTCCTATAACGCGGCGGAGTCCTATGCGCTCGCCATCTCCCTCCTCTCCGACCGGCTGAGGGGCGGCGGCCCGCTCATCGGCGTTTGGCCGACCGACGATCGCGGTCTCTCGCGCGCCGAGCGCAAGGAGGTCCAATCGCTGCTGACCCGGCGCGGCTACGATGTCGGCACGCCGGACGGCGCCGTCGGCGCCAAGACCCACAGCGCCATCAAGAATTACGAGGCGAAGCTCGGCCTGCCGCAGACCGGCCGGCCCGGCGGGTCGGTGCTCGACGCCCTGCGATCGGGAAGGTAGCCTGTCGGCGATCAGGGAGGATCGCCGCAATGGACTACCGCAAGCGCCTGATGGTGAAGCAGGACACGCGCGTCAAGCTCGGCCGCTTTGATCCGAGCTTTCCGGAAATCGCGCAATCCAATAGCGAGATCGCCGCGCTGACCGAGAGGAACAGCGCCCGTATCGCCGATCTGCAGACGCGCATCTACGCCGAGCGCCGTCACTCCGCGCTGATCGTGCTGCAAGGCCTCGACGCGGCGGGGAAGGACGGCATCGTCAAGCACACCCTGTCCGCGGTCAACCCGCTCAGCTGCACCGCGAACGCCTTCAAGGTCCCGACGCAAGAGGAGGCGGCGCACGACTTCCTGTGGCGCTACCAAAGGGTCGCGCCGGCCAGAGGCTGGTTCTCGATCTTCAACCGCAGCCACTACGAGGCCGTGCTGGTCGAGCGTGTGCACAAGCTCGTGCCCAAGAAGATCTGGTCGAAGCGCTACGAGGAGATCAATGCCTTCGAGCGGCTCCTGCATCGCAACGGCACGGTGGTGATCAAGCTTTTCCTGCATATGTCGAAGGAGGAGCAGCTCAACCGCTTCAAGGATCGGCTCGACGATCCCCAGAAGCGCTGGAAGATCAGCGAGGCCGACTATGAGGAGCGCCGCTACTGGGATGACTACATGGAGGCCTATGAGGATGCACTGTCGAAGACGAGCTCAAAGCGCGCGCCCTGGTATGTGGTGCCCTCCGACCACAAGCATGTGCGCAATCTCCTGGCATCGCAGATCATCGCGGACACGCTCCAGGAGCTGAAGATCTCGAGGCCGAAGCCGACGGTCGATCTCGCGGCGATCCGGAAGAAATATCACGAGGCGCAGGAGTCTTAGGGATGGAGAGCCGCTGGTCCGACGCCGAGGCCGCGCGCGCGGTTGCGCGCTACGCCGATAGCGGCACAAGCGAGGATCTCGCGCTACGCACCTATACGGCGAGGCTGCTCGGCGGCGACTGGCGGCTCGTGCTGCACGGCGGCGGCAACACCTCGGTGAAGACGCTGATGCGCGATGTCTATGGCGAGGAGGTGCGCGTGCTCTGCGTCAAGGGAAGCGGCACGGACCTCGCCAGCATCGAGCCGGCCGGGCATCCGGCGGTGCGGCTCGAGCCGCTGCTGCGGCTGCGCCCGCTCGACAAGCTCGCCGACGAGGACATGGTCAGCGTGCAACGCGCCAACCTCCTCGACAGCGCCGCGCCGAACCCCTCGGTCGAATCGCTGCTGCACGCTTTCATGCCGCATAAATTCGTCGATCACACGCATGCAGTCGCGGCTGTGTCGATCGCCGACCAGCCGGATGCCGAGGAGATTTGCCGGCGCATCTATGCCGACCGCATCACCTGCGTGCCCTATATCCTTCCGGGCTTCGGGCTGGCCAAGGCGGCTGCCGCTTGCTTCGATGCCAATCCGCGCGCCGAAGGGCTGATGCTGATCAAGCACGGCATCTTCTCCTTCGGCGCGACGGCGCGCGAAGCCTATGAGCGCATGATCGAGTTCGTGACGCTCGCCGAGAATTATATCGCAGCGACCGCGAGGCCGCGCCGCAAGCGCGCCGCGACCGAGAAGCTGCCAGCCCCGAACCAGGCCCTGCTGCTCCCGGCTCTGCGTCGCGCTTTCGCCGAGGCCGCAAGCGAGGCGGTGGGCGGGCCTTGGCCGGCGCGCTGGCTGTTCGACCTTCGCCAAGGCCCCGAGATCGACGTCTTCATGGAGGGGGAGGAGCTCGCCTCCTACGCTACGCGCGGCCCGGTCACGCCCGACCACATCATCCGCCTGAAGGGCAAGCCGCTCCTGCTCGACGCCCCCAAAGCCGGCGAGCTCGCGCAATGGGCGAAGGCCGCGACGCGGGCGGTTAAGGACTATGCGGGCGCCTATGAGGCCTATTTCGACCGCCAGAACGCGCGGGTCGGGGGCACCAGGAAGCCTCTCGATCCCTTGCCGCGCGTCGTCGTCATCCCCGGCATCGGCATCTTGGGCGTAGGCAAGAGCAAGGCGGACGCCAAGGTCGCGGGCGACCTGATCAAGACCTGGCTGCGCTCGGTCCTCGACGCCGAGGCGATCGGCCGTTTCGAGCCTATCGGCGAGGATGATCAGTTCGACATGGAGTATTGGTCGCTCGAGCAGGCAAAGCTCGGCAAGGCGCTGGAGAAGCGCCTGGCGCGCCATGTCGTCGTCATCACCGGGGGCGCGGGCGCGATCGGCGCCGCGACCGCGAAAGCCTTTGCGAAGGAGGGAGCCGAGGTGGCGCTCCTGGATATCGATGAGGCGGCCGCGAGGGCGGCGGCGAAATCGATCGGCGCGAACGCGCTCGGACTGGGCTGCGACGTGACCGACAACGCCTTGCTCGAATCCAGCTTCGCCCGGATCGTCGAGGCTTTCGGCGGCGTCGATATCGTGGTGTCGAATGCCGGAGCGGCCATGACCGGCATGATCGCCGAGATGCCGGACGAGACCTTGCGCCGGGCCTTCGAGATCAACTTCTTCAGCCATCAGAACGTGGCGCGGCAAGCCGTCGCCGTCATGAAGGCGCAGAAGCTCGGCGGCGTGCTCCTGTTCAACGTCTCCAAGCAGGCGGTCAACCCGGGAGCGAATTTCGGTGCCTATGGCACCTCGAAAGCAGCGCTCCTTGCCCTCATGCGCCAATACGCCCTGGAGCACGGCCAGGACGGCATTCGCGTCCATGCGCTGAACCCGGACCGCATCCGCTCGGGGCTCTTGACGCCGCAGATGATCGGGGAGCGCTCGGCAGCGCGCGGCGTCTCCGAGGCCGACTACATGGCGGGCAACCTGCTGGGCGCGGAAGTCACCGCCGAGGATGTGGCCGACGCCTTCGTGGCGCAGGCGCTGATGCGCAAGACCACCGGCGACGTGATAACGGTCGACGGGGGCAATGTGGCGGCGATGATGCGGTGATCAGGAGAGGCGAATGACCGGCAGCCATGCGGGCGGCGGCAAGGCGGCGGCGGGCGATGCGCACCTGCCGCGGCCGATATCGCGGATTTCGAGTTTCCACGCCCATATCTACTATGATCCGGCGACGACGCGGCGGCAGGCCGAGCTCGTGCGCGAGCGCGTGGCCGAGCGCTTCGTGGTGCGCAACGGAGCCTGGCACGACGTGCCGGTCGGCCCCCATCCAGGCGCCATGTTCCAGATCTCCTTCGCCAAGGAGGTGTTCGCGACGATCGTGCCCTGGCTGATGCTCAACCGCTCAGGGCTCACGATCCTCGTGCATCCGAACACCGATCGACCACGCGACGACCATCTCGTTCACGCATTGTGGATGGGGAGCGTGCTTCCCCTCGACGCCGCGCGGCTGCCCGAGACCGACGCGCCCGAGCCGCCGCTCGAGCCGAACACGAAGCCGAGCCTTGGGGTGGAGTAGCGCTCATCCACCATGGCGTCCTCGTGGCGGTCAAGCCCGGCAGTGACAGAAGGGGGGATCGGCATATCCGCGTCATGGCAGGCCTCGTGCAGCCTCGTGCCTGCCATCCCGGCTCGAAGTGCGCCAGCCTCCCCGGCCGAGATGGCGGGACAAGCCCGGCCATGACGAGAATCGCCTGAGAGGGCCTCAATGCAGCTTGACCCTTGGCTCGCCTCGCTGGCGGGAGAGGCCGCGCGCCATTGTGCCGGCGAGCGTCTTCCAGGCACCATGCAGCGCGACCTCATGCATCTTGTAGAGCGAGCGATACATGAGGCGGGCGAGAGCACCCTCGATGAACAGGTCCTTGCCGATGGCGAGATCCATCAGATTTCCGATCGCCCCCAAGCGCCCGAACGACACCAGCGAACCAAAATCGCGATAGACGAATGGCTCGAGCGACTTGCCTGCCAGGCGCCGCCTCAGCTGCTTGCAAAGATGCGAGGCTTGCTGATG
>JBIOEK010000085.1:0-10655 GCA_044445925.1 Hyphomicrobiales bacterium | reverse complement strand
TTTCGGCCTGGCCGGCCTGGACCGGGCCGCTGCCCGGCATTGCGCTTACCTTTACCATTGCGACGCTAGCCTTTATCCTGCGGTTCATCCCGGGCGTCTCGACCTTCAGCGCGCTGATCCTGGCGATCCTGATCGGCATCGCCTTCCACAACCTCGTGGGCACGCCCGCCATCTGCAAGCCCGGCATCAAGTTCTCGATGCGGCGCATCTTGCGCTTCGCCATCATCCTCTACGGTCTGCAATTGACGCTGACGCAGCTCGCTTCGGTCGGCGTCATCGGTTTCCTGGCCATCTCCGCGACGCTTGCGGCGACCTTCCTGTTCACCGTCCAGGCAGGGAAGCTGATCGGCGTCGAGCCGAAGCTTGCCGAGCTCATCGGAGCGGGCACCGCGGTTTGCGGCGCGGCGGCGGTCGTCGCCACCAACACGGTAACCGAGGGTACGGAAGAGGATGTGGCCTATGGGGTCGCCTGCGTCACCGCCTATGGCACGATCGCCATGTTCCTCTATCCGTTGCTGCCGCAGCTCCTGCATCTCGACGCGCGCGGCTACGGGCTATGGTCGGGAAGCTCGATCCACGAGGTCGCCCAGGTCGTCGCCGCTTCGCTTCAGAACGGTCAGGTCTCGGGCGATTTCGCGCTGATCGCCAAATTGACGCGCGTGGCGCTGCTAGCGCCCTTGGTGTTGAGCCTCGGCTTCCTGCGCTCGCGGCGAAAGGGGGAGAACCGTGCCTCGGCGCCGGCTCCCTGGTTCGTCTTCGGCTTCCTCGGGGTGGTGCTCGTCAACAGCGTCGTGATCATTCCCTCCGACGTCAAATCCGGATTGATCCAGGCCACGCCATTCCTATTGGCCATGGCGACGGCGGCCATGGGCCTCGAAACCGATATCCGCAAGCTCATGGCCAAGGGGTTCCGACCCTTCTTGCTCGGTGGGCTCGCCTGGCTCTTCGTCGCGGCTGTCGCCTTGGCGATGGTCAAAATGATGAGTTGAGCAGCGTTCCCGGACGGTCGAGCCGGTGATGTGACGCCATGCGCTCTTGCCGAGCAAGAATCACTACATTTGTGAGTTCGGCTTCGAGAGAAAACGCGGCGTAGTCGTGCCCTGAGCGGCCGGGCAGGCCGGCCGATCAGCTCGAGAGGCGCTCGATCTGGGCGCCGCAGCGCGACAGCTTGGTCTCCAGCGCCTCGAAGCCGCGATCGAGATGGTAGACGCGGTTGATCAGCGTCTCGCCTTCGGCTGCGAGAGCGCCGATCACCAACGACACCGAGGCGCGCAGATCGGTCGCCATCACAGGTGCGCCCTTGAGCCGCTCGACGCCGTCCACATAGGCGGCATCGCCCTCGAGGCGAATGCGCGCCCCGAGCCGCGCCAGCTCCTGCACATGCATGAAGCGGTTTTCGAAGATCGTCTCGCGGATGATCGATGTGCCCTTGGCGCGGCTCATCAGCGCCATGAACTGCGCCTGCAGATCGGTCGGGAAACCCGGGAAGGGGTTCGTCGTGATGTCGACCGGCGACAGCCCCACGCCATTGCGCCTGACCCTCACCCCCTCATTGGTGATGGTGACTTCGGCACCGGCTTCGACGATGGCGTCGAGCGCCGATTGCAGGAGATCGGCGCGCGCGCCCTCGAGCATGACATCGCCGCCCGCCATGGCAACCGCCATGGCATAGGTGCCGGTCTCGATCCGATCCGGCAGCACCGCGTGGCGCGCCCCGGACAGGGTGGCCACTCCGTGCACGGTAATCGTCGATGAGCCGGCGCCCTCGATGCGGGCGCCCATGGCCATGAGGCATTGGGCGAGGTCGGTCACCTCGGGCTCGCGCGCCGCATTGCTGATGACGGTCGTGCCGTTTGCCGTCACCGCCCCCATCAGGGCCGTGTGCGTGCCCCCGACCGTGACCTTCGGGAAGGCGATCTCCGCTCCCTTCAGCCCGTGCGGCGCCTTGGCCACCACATAGCCGGACTCGATCTCGATCACGGCACCGAGCCGCTCGAGCGCCATGATCAGGAGGTCGACCGGCCGCGTACCGATGGCGCAGCCTCCCGGCAGCGAGATGCGCGCCTCGCCCATGCGGGCGAGCAGCGGCGCAATCACCCAGAAACCCGCTCGCATCTTCGAGACGAGCTCATAGGGCGCGGTGGTGTCGACGATGGACGCAGCGGTGAGGCGCAAGGTCTGCCCCGTTTCGGCCTTCTCGCCCGGGCGCTTGCCATTGATGGCATGATCGACGCCGTGATTGGCGAGAATGCGCAAGAGCGTATGCACATCGGCGAGCCGCGGAACATTCTCGAGCTCGAGCGTATAGGGCGTGAGCAGCGAGGCGATCATCAGAGGCAGGGCGGCGTTCTTCGCTCCGGAGATCGGGATCGTGCCCTTGAGCTCGGCGCCGCCGATGATTTTGATGCGATCCACGAAATTCTCCTAGTCGCCCTTGGCCGACCCCAGGCCGGCATCCTTCGCGACAGCTGTTTCGGCTCGGCTCGCCTGCCTCTGCGGCGGCGCACCGGCATTTTCGCCTGCCGGTTTCGCGGGTTCGCCAAGCGTCGCCTTCCGGCGCCTCAGATTGTCGCGCAATGCCTTAACAAGGCGTTCCTCGCGCCTCTTCTTGCCGCGCTCGGCCAAGTGCATCCTCCGCGGTCAACTCCAAGGTGGATAGCGGCGAAAGGCGGTGGGGGCAAGTCGCGTTCGATCCGGCTCATTGCCCGCGGCCCTCGGCCGCATTGACCGCGCCCCCCGCCACCCTTAGAAGCGGCACCGGGTCACTCCCTCCCAACGGGGAGCACCCATCTGGAAGGATGGACAGATATGGCGAACGAAAAGCCCGGCATGCGGCCGGCAAATCCGCATTTTTCCTCCGGGCCTTGCGCCAAGCGCCCCGGCTGGACTCTCGAAGCCTTGAAGGATGCGGCGCTCGGCCGCTCGCATCGGGCGAAGCTCGGCAAGATCAAGCTCAAGCAGGCGATTGACCTTACACGCGAGGTGCTGCAGGTACCTGCCACGCATCGGATCGCCATCGTGCCGGCCTCCGATACGGGTGCGGTCGAGCTGGCGCTTTGGTCGTTGCTCGGAGCGCGCGGCGTGGATGTGCTCGCCTGGGAGAGCTTCGGCGAAGGCTGGGTCACCGATATCGGCAAGCAGCTCAAGCTCAAGAATTGCCGGGTTATCAAGGCCGCCTATGGCGAATTGCCTGAGTTGAGCGAGGCCGATACCAGGACGCGCGATGTGGTCTTCACCTGGAACGGCACGACCTCGGGCGTGCGGGTGCCGAACGCCGACTGGATCGCGGCCGACCGCGAAGGCCTCACCATCTGCGACGCCACCTCCGCGGCCTTCGCCCAGAAGCTGGATTTCGACAAGCTCGATGTCGTCACCTTTTCCTGGCAGAAGGTGTTGGGCGGCGAAGCGGCCCATGGCATGCTGATCTTGTCGCCGCGTGCCGTCGCGCGGCTCGAGAGCTACACGCCACCCTGGCCTTTGCCGAAGCTGTTCCGGCTCACCAAATCCGGCAAGCTCAACGAGGCGATCTTCGAGGGCGAGACCATCAACACACCTTCCATGCTCTGCGTCGAGGACTATCTCGATACGCTGGGCTGGGCGAAATCAATCGGCGGCTTAGACGCCCTGCTCAAACGCGCCGATGCCAACGCGGCGGCGCTTTCGTCCTGGGTCGAGCGCACGCCCTGGGTCGCCCATCTGGCGAGGCAGTCTGCGACGCGCTCCAATACCAGCGTTTGCCTCATCATCGCCGATTCGCAGGTGAGGGCGCGAGGCGTCGAAGCCGTGGCCTGCGTCGCCAAGGGGATCGCATCGGCGCTCGACAAGGAAGGGGCCGCCTTCGATATCGGTGCTTATCGTGACGCCCCACCGGGCCTGCGCATTTGGTGCGGTGCAACGATCGAAACCGCCGATATCGAGCTGCTGACGCATTGGCTCGATTGGGCCTTCCAACGCGAGAAAGCGGCGCTGCCGAAAGCCGCCTAGGGCGCATACGCTCGGGCTCGATCGAGTCCGCCTCGGCGCTCTTTCCTGCGCCTTCGTGGCTGGGCTGGTTCCTGAGCAGGGAATCCGCCCGGCGTCTGCGGCTTCGCTTTCAGCCACGCGCGGCGTGGACGGCCGGTTCAGCCGGCCGAAACATCTGGTGATCTCATGCCCAAACCCCGCGTTCTCATTTCCGACGCCCTCTCCGATGCCGCCCTGCGGATTTTCGAGGATCGCGGTGTCGCCGTCGATTTCAAGCCCGGCATCGACAAGGACGAGCTCGCAAGGATCATCGGGGCCTATGATGGTCTTGCCATCCGCTCCGCGACCAAGGTTACGGCGAAGCTCCTCGACGCCGCGACCAAGCTGAAGGTGATCGGCCGCGCCGGCATCGGGGTCGACAATGTCGACGTCCCGGCAGCGACCGCGAAGGGCGTGATCGTCATGAACACCCCGTTCGGCAACTCCATCACCACGGCCGAGCATGCCATCGCCATGATGTTCGCTCTCGCCCGCCAGATCCCACAGGCCGATCTTTCGACCCAGGCCGGCAAATGGGAGAAGAACCGCTTCATGGGCGTCGAGCTCTCGGGCAAGCTGCTCGGCATCGTCGGCTGCGGCAATATCGGCTCGATCGTCGCCGACCGCGCTATCGGGCTCAAGATGCGGGTCATCGCCTATGACCCGTTCCTGTCGCTCGAGCGGGCCCTCGAGATCGGCGTCGAGAAGGTCGAGTTTCAAGATCTCCTGCGGCGCGCCGACATCATCACGCTGCACACGCCGATGACGGCGCAGACCAAGAACATCCTTTCCGCCGAGAACCTCGCCAAGACCAAGAAAGGCGTTCGCATCGTCAATTGCGCGCGCGGCGGCCTGGTCGACGAGGCGGCGCTGCGACAGTCTCTCGATTCCGGGCACGTCGCGGGCGCAGCCATCGACGTCTTCGTCGAGGAGCCCGCGAAAGCCAATCCGCTCTTCGGTCACCCGAATGTCGTGTGCACGCCCCATCTCGGCGCCGCGACCTCGGAAGCGCAGGAGAATGTGGCGCTGCAGGTCGCCGAGCAGATGTCCGACTATCTCTTGCGCGGCGCCATCTCGAACGCCATCAACTTCCCCTCGATCACGGCGGAGGAAGCGCCGAAGCTCAAGCCCTATATCGCGCTTGCCGAGAAGCTCGGTTCGTTCGCCGGCCAGCTCACGGAAAGCGGCTTGAAGTTGGTGCGCATCACCTATTCGGGCGAGGTCGCAAGCATGAAGACGAAGGCGTTGACGAGCGCGGCGATCGCCGGGCTGCTGCGTCCGATGCTCGCCGACATCAACGTGGTCTCGGCCCCGAGCGTCGCCAAGGAGCGCGGCGTGGTCGTGGAGGAGACGTTGTGCGAGGCCAGCGGCGATTACGCGTCTCTGATCACCGTGAGCGTCACCACCGAGCGCCAGGAGCGCGCCGTCTCCGGCACCGTGTTCCACGACGGCAAGCCGCGCATTCTCGAAATCAAAGGCATCAAGGTCGATGCTGAATTCGCGCCGTCCATGATCTACGTGACGAACGAGGATAAGCCGGGTTTCATCGGGCGCTTCGCCAGCCTGCTTGGCGAGGCCGGCGTCAATATCGCGACCTTTGCGCTCGGCCGCGACAAGCAGGGCGGCTCGGCGATCGCGCTGGTCGAGGTGGACGGATCCGTGCCGGCCGCGGTGCTCGACAAGGTGCATATGATCCCGGGCGTCAGGCAGGCGAAGGCGCTGGCATTTTGAGGATTGCGCGCGAGGCGCGCCTCGACGATGATCGTTTCCCCTTCGCAGGAGAGCACATGATGCGTCGTCATGCCGTCGTTCGGGTCGCCTGGGACGACGAAGCCAAGGTTTGGTACGTCGAGGACAGCGACATTCAAGGGCTTGCGACCGAGGCCGAGACGCTCGAAGCGCTGCGCGAACGTATTAAGATCATCACAGCCGATTTGCTTTCGGATGCGCCGAATCATCCTGACGATATCGAGCTTGATATCATCGCTTATGCGCGTGATCGGGTGACATTGCCTGTCTAAGAAGCAGGCCGGCCTTCCCAAAACCTTCTGATTGTCTCCATGCCTCTTTCCATCGCCACCTGGAACATCAACTCGGTGCGGCTGCGCCTCGAGCTCGTGCTCGACTATCTGAGGAGGGCGCAGCCCGATGTGCTGTGCCTGCAGGAGACGAAATGCCTCGACGACCAGTTTCCGCGCACCGCCTTCCGGGAGGCCGGCTACACGCATCAGGCGATCAAGGGCGATAAGGGGTATAACGGAGTCGCCATCCTGTCGCGGCTGCCCCTCGGCGAGCCCTCATCCTTGCCCTTCGGCGGCAAGGGCGATGCGCGCCATATCGCGGCGGAGGTGGCGCCGATCGGGAGCGCCGCGCTGACGGTGCATAATTTCTACGTGCCGGCCGGCGGCGATATTCCAGACGCTGCGCTGAACGTGAAATTCGCCCATAAGCTTGGCTTTCTCACCGATATGCAGGGCTGGAGCAGCGAGCAGGCAAGGACCGGGCGACCGATCGTGATCACCGGCGATCTCAACATCGCGCCTTATGAGAGCGATGTCTGGAGCCACAAGCAGCTCCTCGACGTGGTGAGCCATACGCCGATCGAAACGCAGACGCTCGAGGATATTCGCCTGCGGGGGGGGTGGACGGATGCGATCCGCCACCTGATGCCCGAGCCCGAGCGCGTCTACACTTGGTGGAGCTACCGCGCCGCCGACTGGGCGGCCTCGAATCGAGGGCGTCGGCTCGATCATATCTGGGTGTCTTCGCCGCTTGCGCCACATATCGGCAATGTCGCCATAGAGACGCAGGCGCGCGGCCGGAAACGACCCTCCGATCACGTGCCCGTCCTCGTCTCCCTCGATCTGTAGCTCCTCGCCACGGCGTCGATCGCATCCGCGATACGCCCGAGCGCGCTCGCCTGCTCGGCGAGGCTGCCTTCGATATATCGCTTGAAGGCGATGGCCGAGTCGGGGAAGGCTTCGAGCACCCGCTGCATCAGCCGCCGCGGCAGCCTGACAAGGAATGCCTTCTCGCGCACCGTCGCCGTTGTCGGCCGCTCGCCCTCGACGATGAGGGCGTGGACACCGATCAGGGATCCGGTGCCCATGAGCCGCACCGGTGTCGGAATGTCGGCTTGGCGTTCGAGCGCCACCATGCCGGAAAGCAGCGCATAGCCCCCATCCGCCGCCTCGCCTTGCCGAAACAGCACCGCTTCCGGCGCGAGCGTCAATTCCTCGCCGTCGAAGGCGAGAAGGCGCACTGCCTCGCTTTCCAGAACGGCGAATGGCGCGATCTTGGCCAGGCGCTGCATCTTGACGTTGAGTTGCATCGGTCCTTTCAGAGGCGGTCAATAGGGCGCGGGCGCCAGCGCGCCTCAGATGACGAGCTTGTAGCCACCCTGGTCGGTGACGATCATCTTGGCGGCGTCGGGGCCCGCCTCGATCTTTTGACGCAAGCGATAGATATGGGTCTCGAGCGTGTGCGTCGAGACGGCGGCATTATAGCCCCAGACTTCCTGCAAGAGCACCTTGCGTGCCACCGAATTGCCGTTCGAGCGATAGAGAAAGCGCAGGATCGCCGCCTCCTTCTCGGTGAGCTTCAGCTTCGAGCCTTTCTCCGTGACGATCAGCTTCGAGGCCGGCTTGAACTGCAGGGGCCCGATGCGCAGCACCGCATCGTCGCTCGCCTCATGCTGGCGCAAATGGACTCGGATGCGGGCCAAGAGCACGGCGAAGCGGAAGGGCTTCGCCACATAGTCGTTGGCGCCCGAGCCGAGGCCAGCCACGGTGTCGGCGTCGCTCGTATGTCCGGTGAGCATGATGATCGGCATGCGCGCGCCGCCGGCTCGCAGCGCTCTCACCGCCTCGCGCCCATCCATGTCGGGCAAGCCCACATCCATGATGACGAGGTCAAAGGGCTCGGATTTGACGAGCGTCATGGCAGCCGATGCCGTCCCGGCCCTGCTTACCGTAAACTCGGCATTGACGCTGAGCTGGTCGGTGAGCGTGTCGACGATATCGACATCGTCGTCGACGACAAGGATGCGGGGGCGGTTGGACATGGCCATGCTCGAATCGGGCAATTGCAGCTCCACTTTTAGCTCAAGCTCCCTTGATGGTGCAAAGGTGGCTTCGTCTGACAGTAGCGAATATGGCGGCACGACAATCCCTCACAAGGTCAAGCGTTGCGACAGAAGCGAAGCGAATTCCCGCAATCTCGGCACCGGCAGGTGCCCTACCAGCATGAAGGCCCAGCCGCGCGACGACCAGTGAACTATGTTCAGCCCGACCCTCTGCTCGGAGACCGGGGGCCGGTCGGGGTGACCGTCGGTGTATATGCACAGGGCCATCGCCCCATCCCGCGGATCGAGATAGGCGATCTGGCCGAGCGGCTTGCCATCATATTGGAGGAGCTGGGCGCGCTTCAGCATCAGGCCCGGCAGGGAAACCCCGGCCAAGGGCAGGGTGATGCCGAGCTTCGCGCTGACCCTTGCGAGCTCGACCTCCCGCGGAGCGGCCTCGTCCGGAATGCCTATGAGCGTGTCCGGCGTATAGAGCGACACGTATTGCGCCGCGGCTTGTCGCCAATCATCTTCGGCTTCGTCGGCAACCCCCACGCCGACCGCTTCGCGCAGGGCCGGAAGCGTGCGTTGGACGACGGCGCCCGCGAGGAAAAGCAGGACACCGGCAGCGAGCAGCACCAAGCGCGGCCAGGCACGTCCCCGCAACGGCCCGCTCCCGGCGGTCCGCACCCCGACGGCGCCGGCTCGATAGGCGGGCAATCCCTCGAGCATGGCGCGCAGCATTGTCCGAGGCGCCGCCGCAAGGAGGGGTTCGAAGGCCTCGCCGAAGGGTCTTCCACCGCTCTCGAGCAACGCCCGGCGCTTGCGCAGCCCATCATCGCGGGCAAGCTCGTTCTCCAGCCATTCTCTCTGCTCGGCCGGCAATTCGCCGTCGAGATGCGCGACAAGATCGGCATCGGTCGGGGGCCCAACTGGTGCTGCGTGCATCACCTGCGCTTGCCCTCCGACACCGGCTCGGCCGAGAGCCTGCCGAGGCTCTCGCGCGCCGTCGCGAGCCGGCTCATGACGGTTCCGATCGGAACCTCAAGCAATTCCGCCGTCTCACGATAGGTCAGCCCCTCGACATAGACCAAGAAAAGCGTCTCCTGTTGCGCTCGAGGAAGCAACTGCACCTCCCTCAACACTTGACGAGCCAAAATATTCGTTTCGATTTCCTGGACGCCGTCGAAGACCAAGGCGGCCTCCGCATCGACCACGCCCTCGCCTTGACGAATCTGGCGGGCGCGCAGGTCGTTCAACCAGATGGAGCGCAGGATCGAGAGCAGCCACCTGTCGAGCCGCGATCCGGCGGCGAACTGGTGGCAGCGCTCGAGGGCGCGGACGCAGGTCGCTTGAACCAGATCCTCGGCCGCGTCGCGCCTGCCCGTCAGCAAGAGCCCGTAGCGCCAGAGACGGGCAAGATGATCCGCCAAGCCCGCCCTCACCTCGAGCTGACCCTTCTCGATCATGCTAGAAGCGACGTAGGGGACGCGGTGGGCCGGGCGGCCAGCATCGCCGACGCCTAGCGCAGATGCCATCCGCGCACAATGCAGACGCGCCACTCCCAGGCTTCGCTACCGCGGGAGAAAGAAGGCAAGCCGACAAGCGTCGGCCGTTTCATAGCGAGATCGTGAAGCGCGGCGGGAATCGCCGCCGCGCCTCGAGTTCCCGTTGCGATCCGTCAGAGCTTCGCGGATGAGATGGCGTTGGCGAGATCCTCATATTCCTCGCAATCCGTGCCGCAGAGACCCTTGATGGTCGCGAGCTGCACCTTGGCAAGGTCGATCTTGCCCTGGATCACATAGGCTTCGCCGAGATATTCGCGCACCTGCGTGTAGCCCGGGTCGAGGGCCACCGATTTCAAGTAATAGCCGATACCCTCCTCGGTCCGGCCGAGCTTGCGCGTCGCATAGCCGCGATAGTTGAGCGCCCTCGCCGTATTCGGGTTCTCGAGCATGTCGAGGATGGCAAGCGCCTCGACGAAGCGATCCTCCTTGGCGAGAGCATAGGCGTATTCGGTCATCTGCTCGTCCGGCAGGACGCCTCGCTCGGCCTTCACGCAGCCCTTCTTCTTGGCGTCGTAGACTTGCCCCTTGGCGCATGTCGGCGTCGGGCTGCTATCGCCCCCGGCCGCCAAGGCCTGCAGGGTCGCCGCGGCGCCGAGGGTTAGCCCCAACGCCATCGCGGCCACGTTGAATTTTCCAATTGCGAGCATCGAATGTTTCACGGTGGTTCTCCAAGATTGCGATGATGTAGAAACACGTCGGCCAGAGGATTTATTCGACGCCGTCTTCGACAAATCCGCAAGGTGGGCGTCAATCGGATCACCGGCAACGCAATTCGAGAGAGAAAACCGCGGACCGCCGAAGCTGCTCCTCTTCGCCGGGCATCACGCGAGGCTCCCGAAGAGCGTCCGTAGCCCGTCGAACAGGCCCGGACGCTGGCGCGTATCGGCGAGCGTCGAGAGATAGCTCTTGGCCCAGCGCTCGATATCGTATTTGGCCAAATGCTCGAACATCTTGCTCTGGCGTCGGCGACGCTCCTCGAGCGGCATGTCGAGGGCGCGCTTGAGCGCCGCGGCCACGCCTTC
>JBIOEK010000084.1:0-10671 GCA_044445925.1 Hyphomicrobiales bacterium | reverse complement strand
GCGTAATACGGGGCGGCGAGCGCTCCGAAGAGCCCGCCGATTACCGGCCCTGGGCCATAGCCGTAGTGACGGCGCCAGCCATAGTGACGTCCATAGCCCCAGCCGTAGCGATGGCCGTAATAGCCATGATGCCAATAGCGGGCATAGACATATCGGTGGCCCTGCGAAGCCGCGGCGGAAGCTGGCGCAGCTGCCGCGAGCGGCGCCATGAGGGCCAGGGCCGAGAGCCCCGCAACGACGATCTTCGATCCCTTGTTCATCACACTTCTCCGTAGTGGGGCAGGGCTGCTCAGCCTGCTTGGCCTGTTCGGAACGGAAAGCCGATATCCGGCCTGGCCCTGCCGGCTGGGGAGGTAACGCAATCGCGGCTGATCCGTTCCGAACAGGCGAGTCAAAGTCGATGCCCGATCTCGGCCGCGTTTGCTGCCGATGCCCGATACGCGGTGCGTTGATCGACTACCCGGACGTGATCCCGTCCCCATATGAAAATCGCGACGTTCGAGCCCTCGTTCCCGTTGCGTTCTCATCCCGCCTCGATTATTCTGCACCCTCGAGATGACGTGCCGCGGCCCAATGACTTGACGGACCAATGGCCGGGGACGGTTTTTTGATAAGTGAATCCGTAGCTCAAACGCTGCGAGCCTGGGCTGGTCGCGCAGCAGCGATTTCGCACGGCCTTTGTTCGCCTGTTGGCCCCGATCTGCGCGGCACAGGCCCGGCGAAGCGCGTCCGGCGTCCTGGCCAATCAATAGCCGGCTACCGGAATCGGAGCATGCAATGTTGAAAATCAACATTCCTCAACATTCACGGGGCCTGACGATCGCCGCAACGCAAGCGGTTTTGCCCCTGAAAGCCAACAGATTTCAGAGCCATAGGGTTGAGGCTCGCATTGTCGAGGCCTGGCCGGCACGCCTATCCCGAAACTGAAGCCATCAGCGTCGCGATCGCGGAAAAAAGTAAGTTTTGGTGCCCAAATGTCGACAGGCCCTAGGGAACTTTCTTGGCGCGACCCTGGCAGCTACTGCCTTTGCTGCCAGACCTTACCGCTTACCGGCCTCGTCGGCCGCATGGGCGCCGTAGAGGGGTCCTCTTTCGGACATCGGCCAATCGCCCGGGTCTCACCGATGATCCTCAACGACCTCGTAGCCGAACTCCGCCGCCGAGGCCGAGAGCCAGGACCAGAAGCTGCCGGCGAGCGAGCGGAACAGGGCGATCTCGTAGGTCGGTCTCTCGTCGAGCTGCCAGAGATGCACCCCCATATGGGCGACCATGGTCAGCGCCACGTCGCCCGGCTTGAAGACGCGCGCATGCAGGTCGATGCCTACGCCCTTGGCCAGGATCTCGCGCACCCTCGGCCCTGAGAGACCGAGCACGCAGCGCCCGTCGCTCTGATCGGCGATCATGGCGCGCTTGCCGAGCGCCGAGGCGAGCTCGGCCTCGAAATCCACGGCACCCTCGGCGCAGCCAAGCCATTGATCGGCGCCCGACCAGACGAAGGTGATGGAGCGGCCTTCCGGCGTCGGTCCGCCGGCGAAGCGCGGCGACGTCGGCAGCTCGATGCCGTAGGCGCTCCTCACGAGGGCCGAAAGCGCTCCCGATTGGCCCTTGCGGGCGATGACGCTCGCGAGCGCGAGATTGGCGCGCTCGCAGACGACGAGGCCGGGCGGTCCCTCGGCGAGGCCATAGCGCCCCGGGACCAGGATGTCCGCGAGCGCGGGCCTTTGGGTGAGGTCATGCTCAGCCACGCAGCCTCGCCCCTTCCGGATCGATGAAGCAGGTGGGGTGGATCTTCACCCGCACATCCGTGCCGCGCAAGGCGTCATAGGCGCGCACGACCTCGCCGATACGCTCCCGTCCGCGCTTCAAGAGGCCAAGGCCGATCGAGCTGTTGAGCGAGGGCGAGAAGGCGACGGAGGTCACGTGGCCCTCGTCATGCGCCGCGAGGGGAGGCGCGTGAAGCCCGAGGAAATGCGCGCCGGCCGAGAGCCTGGCGCTGGCATCGAGCGGCTTGAGGCCGACGAGCGAGGGGCGATCCGGCTCGATCAGCGCCTCGCGTTGCGACAAGGCCCGGCCGATGAAGTCCTTGCCCATCGCCATCATGCGCTCGAGGCCGAGATCGCGCGCCGTCGTCTGGCCGTTGAGCTCGGCCCCGGATACATGGCCCTTCTCGATGCGCATGACGTTGAGCGCCTCGAGCCCATAGGGCGCGACGCCGAAGGGCTCGCCTTCCCGCATCAGCGCCCGGATCACGGCGTCGCCATGGCGGCAGGGCACGCCGAGCTCATAGGCGAGCTCGCCCGAGAACGAGATGCGAAACAGCCGCGCCTTGAGGCCGCCGAGGATCGTCACCTCGCCGCAGCCCATATAGGGAAGGGCCGCGTTCGCGAGGTCGTGCCGGCTATCGATGACCGCCCGCAGCAGCTCGCGCGATCTCGGGCCGGCGACCGCGTATTGGGCCCATTGCTCCGTCACCGAGACGCAACCGACATCGAGATCGGGCCAGAGCACCTCGCGGCAGAAATCCAGATGCTGCATGACGGATGCGGCATTCGCCGTCGTCGTGGTCATCAGATAATGGTCGTGGCCGAGCCGCGCCGTGGTGCCGTCGTCGAAGACGAAGCCGTCCTCGCGCAGCATCAGGCCGTAGCGCACCTTGCCGATGGCGAGCGACTTCCAGGAATTGCAGTAGAGCCGCTCCAGGAACTCGGCCGCGTCCGCGCCCTGGATGTCGATCTTGCCGAGCGTCGAGACGTCGCAGACGCCGACGCGCGAGCGCACCGCGTTGACCTCGCGGTTGCAGGCGTCGAACCAGCCGCGGTCGCCCTGTCGCGGGAAATACTGGGCCCTGAGCCACAGCCCCGATTCCACGAACACCGCGCCTTGCTCCTTGGCCCAGCCATGCGAGGGCGAAAGCCGCGTCGGGCGGTGCTCCTTGCCGCGCGCATGGCCGGCGAGCGCGCCGATGGCGACCGGCGTGAAGGGCGGGCGGAAGGTCGTCACGCCCGTCAGCGGGATCGAACGCTCGCTGAGCTCGGCCATCAGCGCCAAGCCGTTGACATTCGCGGTCTTGCCCTGGTCGGTCGCCATGCCGAGCGTGGTGTAGCGCTTCAGATGCTCGACCGAGCGGAAGCCCTCGCGCTCGGCGAGCTCGACATCCTTGTCCGTCACGTCGTTCTGGAAATCGATGAAGGCCTTGCGCCTATGACCGCGCACCCGCCAGAGCGGCGTGACGGCCGAGCTGTCGGTATCGACCGCAGGCACCGCGGCGGGCCGCGTCTGGAAGCCTGCGGCCTCGGCGGCCTCGGCGCCCGCCCGCGCGCCCGCCTCGAGGCAATCGGCGAGGCCGAAGGCGCCACAAGCAGCGCCCGCGACCGCCATGCCGGGCGGCAGGGCGCCTGGAATGAAGGCCGCGATCGCTTCGTTCCAGACGGGCTTCGCGCCGAGATGGGTGGCGAGGTGCAGGCTGGGGCTGAAGCCGCCCGACATCGCCACGAAATCGCAGGCGATGCGGCTTTTCCTGCCGTCCGCCCCGCGGACCATGACGGCGCGCACGCCCCTGCCGCCGATGGCGCGGGTCACGACTCCGCCGGCGACGATGCGCGCGCCGGCCTTCTCGGCGAGGGCCCGCAGCGCCGGCGCGATCTCGGGCCGCGGATCGATGAGCGCGCGGAGCTCGACGCCGGAAGCGGCGAGATCGGCGATCACGCCGCCAGCCGAATCGTTGTTGGCGAAGACGACCGCGCTGCGGCCGGGCAGCGCCGCGAAGCGGTTCGCGTAGGCGCGCGCGGCGCCGGCGAGCATCACGCCCGGCCGGTCATTGTCGCCGAAGACGAGCGGACGCTCGATGGCGCCGGCCGAAAGGACGCAGCTTTTGGCGAGGATGCGCCAGGCGCGCTGGCGCGGCTCGAAGGGCGGCGCCAGGGAGACATGATCGTTGACGCGCTCGAGCGCGCCATAGACGCCATGGTCGTAGACGCCAAACAGTGTGGTGCGCCGCATCACGCGCAAATCCTGGAAGCTCGCGAGCTCGGCCTCGATGCGCGCCACGAATTCGGGCGCCGCTTCGCCCCCGATCGCGCGGCGCTCGGCGAGAAGCTCGCCGCCCAGGCGGAAATCCTGCTCACACAGGATGACCCGCGCGCCCGACCTCGCTGCCGTAAGCGCGGCAATCACGCCTGTTGGTCCAGAGCCGATGACGAGGACGTCGCAGAAGGCGTGCGCCTTCTCGTAATGGTCGGGATCCGGGCCTTCGGGCGCGCGCCCGAGACCGGCCGCGCGCCGGATCAGCGGCTCATAGACCCTCTCCCAGAAGGCCGAGGGCCACATGAAGGTCTTGTAGTAGAAGCCGGCGCTCAGGATCGGCGACAGGATCGAGTTCACGGCCATCAGGTCGAAGCCGAGCGAGGGCCAGCGATTCTGGCTCACCGCCTCGAGCCCGTCATGCAGCTCGGCCGTGGTGGCGCGGCTATTGGGCTCGCGGCGCGCACCGGAGCGCAGCTCGACGAGGGCGTTCGGCTCCTCGGGCCCCGCCGACAGGATGCCGCGCGGCCGGTGATATTTGAAGGAGCGTCCGACGAGCTTCACGCCATTGGCGATGAGCGCCGAGGCCAGCGTGTCGCCCGGATGCCCCTCGAGCGTCCTTCCGTCGAAGGTGAAGGACAGTTTGCGCCCGCGATCGATGAGCCCGCCCGCTGCAAGCCGGAACGGCTGGGAGGAAGCGGCTGAGCCCGCCGCGTCGACCCGTTTCAGGGCCATGCCGACGTTGTCGCCCGTGGCCGTCATGGGACCTTCGCTCCGTCAGCCTTCTCCTCGGCGGCCTTCTCTCCGGCAGCCTTCTCTCCGGCAGCCTTGGCATGCAGGGCCAGGCGCGCGGGCTCCGCCGCGAAAATCTCGTGGGTGCGCGTGTCGCGCGTCACCACGAGCCAGGCCCGGCAGCCGCCCTGGTGATACCACAGCTCGCGATGCGGGCCTGCCGGATTGTCGCGCGGGTAGGCATAGTCGATGAATTCCTGCAACTCCCGAGGTCCCTTGCCGTCCGGCCGCACGGGCGCGGCATCGCCATGATAGGCGAATTCGCCGCTGTCGCGCTCGCCGCAATGGGGGCAGGGGATGCGCATCTTTTTGCCCCTAATGCAGATTGGGCTGCGCGCCGGTGCCGCTCTCATTGATCAGCCGGCCCGAGGCGAAGCGGTCGAGGCGCATGGCGGCAGCGACCGGATGCGGAGCGTCCTTGGCGATGACATGCGCGAAGCACCAGCCGGAGGCCGGCGTCGCCTTGAAGCCGCCGATGCACCAGCCGCAATTCAGGTAAAGTCTCTCGATCGGCGTCCGGTCGATGATCGGGGAGCCGTCCATCGACATGTCCATGACGCCGCCCCAATGGCGCAGCACGCGCAAGCGTCCGATCGATGGGAACATGGCGACCGCTTCCTCCATCACCTCCTCGATCACCGGCAGGTTGCCGCGCTGCGCATAGGAGTTGTAGCCGTCGATATTGCCGCCGAAGACGAGGCCGCCCTTGTCCGACTGGCTGATGTAGAAATGCCCGGCCCCGAAGGTGATGACCGTGTCGATCAAGGGCTTCACGCCCTCGGACACGAAGGCCTGCAGCACATGGCTCTCGATCGGCAATCGCAAGCCGGCCATGGCGGCGACCTGCGAGGAGCGGCCCGCGCAGGCAAGCCCGATCTTCTTCGCCCGGATGAAACCCTTCGCGGTCTCGACCCCGACGGCGCGGCCGTTCTCGACCCTGATGCCGGTGACCTCGCAATGCTGGAGGATGTCGACGCCCCTGTGGTCGGCGGCGCGCGCATAGCCCCAGGCGACGGCGTCATGGCGTACCGTGCCGCCGCGCCGCTGCAGCAGCGCCCCATGGATCGGGAAGCGCGCATTGTCGAAATTGAGATTCGGCACCAGCTTGCGCACGCCCTCCGCGTCGAGCAGCTCGGCATCGACGCCATGCATCCGCATGGCGTTGCCGCGCCGCGCCGCGGCGTCGCGCTGGCCATCCGAATGGTAGAGGTTCAAGACGCCGCGCTGGCTCACCATGGCGTTGTAGTTGATGTCCTGCTCGAGCCCTTCCCAGAGCTTCAGCGACCATTCGTAGAAGGGGATGTTGCCCGGCTCGCCATAGTTCGAGCGGATGATCGTGGTGTTGCGTCCGACATTGCCCGAGCCGATATAGCCGCGCTCGACCACCGCCACATTGGCGAGGCCGTGATTCTTGGCGAGGTAATAGGCGGTCGACAGCCCATGCCCGCCGCCGCCCACGATGACGGCGTCATATTCGGCCTTGGGCTCGGGCTCCCGCCAGACGGGCTTCCAGCCGCTATTGCCCTTGAAGGCCTGGGCGAGGATCGAGAAGATCGAGTAGCGCAAGTCTTAAGCGTCCGAAGGAATCGCGACGAGGGCCCCCGAACCCCATCATAAGGAGTTTGCGGGCGCGATCCAGACCTTCTCAATTGCTCGAGAATCTTCCTTCTCGCAGCTCTTTCGCCAGCGCCTCGATATCGGGGCCGGTCGGGCGGTCCTCGTCGAGCCTCGGGATGACGGCCCGCACCTTGGCATGCACGGCCGTGACGCAAGGCGCCACATGCGGGGCGCCCCGCAGGTCGAGCGCCTGGGCCGCGACCATCAGCTCGAGCGCCACGAGGCGGCTCATATGACCGAGCGCCTCGGCGGTCTTGGCGACGCAGCGCGGCGCCATCGAGGCCATGTCCTCGACGCCGTCGGCGACCGGGCCCGGAAACAGCATCGCCGGCTGGGCGAGGCGGCGGATTTCCGCTTCGAGCGCGGCCGCGGTCTTCTGCACGGCGGAAAAGCCCGAGCGGCTGCCGCCATGCGGCGTGAGGAAGCGCGGCAGCCCACTCATCGCGGAGCTCATCAGCTTGACGCAGCGCCAGAAACTCGCGCCTGCCGCCTGCGCCAAGGCGAGCCCCAGCGTCTCGAAGGCGAGCGCCAGATGCGTCACCTCGAAGCCCGCGGTCGAGACGATGGCTCGGGCCCCCTGCGTGATCGCCGGGTTGTCGCCGGCGCCGTCGTGCTCGAGCTCGACCGCTTGGCGCGCATGGGCGAGCGCATCGGCGAGAGCGGCGAGAATTGGAGCCGCGGAGCGGAAGGATAGGGGGTCTTGCAGGCGGCGCGCGGCGCCCGGCTTCTCGAGATCGCTGCCGGCGAGCAGCGCCCGCAGCCGTGCGCTCACCTCGACCAGGCGGGGCGTCCGCCGAAGCGCGACGGCGTCGGCGCCGATGGGGCTGAGATTGCCGCGAAACGCCTCGAGGCCGAGCGCCAGCGCGGCGAGCGAGGCCTCGAGCAGGTTTTCGGCATCGGCGACCGCGAGCGCGCCCGGGCCGACAGAGGCCGAGTTCGCGTTGATCAGCGCCAGCGCGTCCTTCGGCCCAAGCCCGATGGGCGCAAGCCCGGCCGCGGCCAGCGCCTCGGCGCCCGCCATGATACGTCCGCCATGCACCGCCTCGCCTTCGCCGATCAGCACCGCGAAGGCGTGGGCGAGAGGAGCGAGATCGGCGGCGCCGATAGAGCCGATGCCCGGCACGACCGGCGTCACCCCGGCATTGAGGAGGTCGGCGATCGCCTGCGGGATCGAGGGCGAGATGCCGGACGCGCCTTTCGCGAGGCCGGCGAGCCTTGCCAGCAGCAGAGCGCGCGTCGCTTCCCTCGACAAGGGCTCGCCCACCCCGACCATGCGGGCCGCGAGCGCGCGCCGCTGGAAGGAAGCAAGATCGGAGGGCTCGAGGGGCGTGTCGGCCGCGGCACCGAGGCCCGTCGTCAAGCCGTAGACCTTGTCGCCGCGCGCGGCCGCCTCTTCGAGCGCGGCGCGCGCCGCCGCGAGCTGCGCCCCGAGCCCGGGCGCGAGATCGAGATGCGCATCGTGGCGCGCCACCGCGACGACATCCGCGATGCGGAGCGGGCGGACGCCGAGGATGATCGCCTCGCGGCTTCTCCCCTCGTCGCACGTCTCGCTCATCGGTCCGCGCCGCCTTCGGGCTTCAGGCGCGCATCCTCTCGCCTTTCGGATCGAAGATCGGCGCTTGCAGCCGCGTCGCCTTGCGCCGCTCGCCGATGATCTCGATCTCGAAGCCCTCCGTCTCGGCGGCGATCTCCTTCGGCACATAGCCGAGCGCGATCGAGGTCTTCGCCGTATGGGCGTAGCCGCCCGAGGTGACCCAGCCCAAGACCTTGCCGTCATGCCAGATGGGCTCGTCGCCGATCGCGTCGGCATCCTTGGCATCGACCTTGAAGCTGCAGAGCCTGAGCTTGCCGCCGCTTTCCTTCTCCTCCAGCGCCGCCGAGCGGCCGATGAAATTCTCCTTCTTCAGGCTGACGAAGGCGCCAAGGCCCGCCTCATGCGGCCCGTAGATCGGCCGGTACTCGCGCGACCAGGAGCCGAAGCTCTTCTCGAGGCGCATGGCGTTCAAGGCGCGGCCGCCGAAATGCCTGAGGCCCAGATCCTTCCCGGCCTCCGTGAGTAGAAGGTAGAGCGCGCGCTGATATTCGCTCGTGACCCAGATCTCGTAGCCGAGCTCGCCGGTGAAGGAGACGCGCCCCACGAGTGCCGGCACCATGCCGACATCCATGCGCCGGAAGGAGCGGAATGGAGTCATGTTCGACGACAGCTCGTCGCGCACCAAGCGCTGCAAGAGCTCGCGCGATTTCGGGCCGGCGATGGAAAGGCCGAGATATTCCATGGCGCAGGGGCGCAATTTCACGCCGGTCGGCGGCAGATGCCGCTCGAACCAGCGCCGGTAATGGTTCTCGGCCGCATAGGTGCCGATCAGGAAGAAGCGCTCCTTGCCGGGCCGGCAGATGGTGAAGTCGCCGATGAGCTTGCCGCGGTCGTTGAGCATGGGGGTGAGCGCCAGCCGGCCGACCTCCGGCACGCGGTTCGCCATGATCCGCGACAGCCAGGCTTCGGCGGCGGGGCCCGTCACCTCGAACTTGCCGTAGTTCGAGATCTCGATGAGGCCGACGCCCTCGCGCACCGCCTTCACCTCGGCCGCGACATGGGCATGAGCGTTGGAGCGCCTGAAGGTGATCTCCTCCTTGGGCTCGCTGTCCTTCGGCGCGTACCAGAGCGCGTGCTCGAGCCCCCAATATTCGCCGAACACGGCGTTCTCGGCCTTCAGCGCCTCGTAGACGGGGGTGGTGCGCAAGGGCCGCGCCGCCTGTAATTCCTCGTTCGGGAAGCGAATGCGGAAGCGGCGCGAATAATTCTCGCGCACCTTGGCGTTGGTGTAGGCGAGCGTCGCGAAATCGCCGTAGCGGGCGACGTCCATGCCCCAGATATCGGCGCCCGGATCGCCTTGCGTGATCCAGCTGGCGAGAGCAAGGCCTACGCCCCCGCCCTGGCTGAAGCCGGCCATCACCCCGCAAGCCGCCCAGAAATTGCGCAAGCCGCGCACCGGGCCGATCAACGGGTTGCCGTCCGGCGCGAAAGTGAAGGGGCCGTTGATGACGCGCTTGATGCCGACGCGCCCGAAGGCCGGGAAATGCTCGAAGCCGACCTCGAGCGATGGGGCGATGCGGTCGAGGTCGGTAGGCAGCAGATCCTGGCCGAAATCCCAGGGCGTCTCGCGCTCGGACCAGGGCTTGCCGGCGCGCTCGTAGGTGCCCATGAGCATGCCGCCGCGCTCCTGGCGCATATAGATCTCGCCATCGAAATCGATGACGTGGAGCTGCTCCTTCTCGCCCGGCTTGATCTCGGGCATGTCCTCGGTGATCAGGTATTGATGCTCCATGGCGAGGATCGGCAATTCGAGCCCGGCCATGCGGCCGACCTCGCGGGCCCAGAGCCCGCCTGCATTCACCACATGCTCGGCATGGATCGTGCCCTTCTCGGTGACGACGTCCCAGGAACCGTCCGGCCGCGGGGAGAGATCGGTGACGCGGGTGCGGCGATAGATCTCGGCGCCGGCGAGCTGCGCCGATTTGGCATAGGCATTGGTCACGCCCGACGGGTCGACATGGCCCTCGATCGGATCATAAAGAGCGCCCACGAAATGGCGCTTGTCGATGAGCGGCATGAGCCTTTCGGCCTCGTCCATCGAGACGAAATCGAGCTGCATGCCGAGATAGCGGCCGCGCGCCTGCGTCATCTTCAGCCAGTCGAGCCGTTCGGTCGTGCCCGCGAGCATCAGCCCGCCGGTGATGTGGACGCCGCAGCTCTGGCCGGAAATCGCCTCGATCTCCTTGTAGAGCTCGATCGTGTATTGCTGGAGCTTGGCGACATTCGGATCGCCGTTGACGGTGTGCATGCCGCCCGCCGCATGCCAGGTCGAGCCCGAGGTCAGCTCGGCGCGCTCGACGAGCACCACATCCTTCCAGCCGGCCTTGGTGAGGTGGTAGAGCACGCTCGCCCCGACCACGCCGCCGCCGATCACCGCTACCTGTGCGTGGCTTTTCATCGCATCCTGCTTCCATCGCCGCGTTCACACGACTTGTGACACGAAGGCGCGCCATCTTACAATCCGGGCTGGCCCCCCTCGATCGGCCGGCTTCAGAGAGACTGCAGCTTTGGAGAGACTGCAGCTTTGGAGAGACGACAGCTTTGGAGAGACGATGAAAGCCATCCTTTGCCGTGAGCTCGGCGGGCCCGAGACCTTGGAGCTCGCCGAGATCGCCGAACCCGTGGCGGGGCCGGGCGAGGTGCTGGTC
>JBIOEK010000083.1:0-10684 GCA_044445925.1 Hyphomicrobiales bacterium | reverse complement strand
GTAGACGGCGCCGCCCTCGTAGATCGGGATCGTCAAGGTCGCAGTGACCGAACCGGAAAACAACTGGTCGTTGCTGGCCCTGCTGTCATATTGCTGCTGAACTTGCGCCTGCAGCGCGAGCGTCGGTCCAAGCGCCGCCTCCGCGATCTTCACCTGCAATTCGGCAGCGTCCACACTATGGAATGCGGAGACGATCGCGGGATTTCCCCCAAGCGCGATCTTCAAGGCGCCGTCGAGCGTCGGCGGCAGCAGGCGGTCGACCGGCCGGCCCGGCGCGAGCGTCGTCGGCTCGACGCCGATCGTCTGGCGATAGGTGGCGATGTCGCCCTTCAGGATCGCCTCCGCCGCCGCCACCTGCGAATGGGCGCCCTCGAGCCGCGATTCGGCTTGCGCCACATCGGTGCGCGTCACCTCGCCCACATTGAACCGATCGCGCGTCTGGCGCAGTTGCTCCTCGAGCACATCGACATTGCTTCTTTGAAGGTTCAGCGTCGCCGTGTCCCTGAGCACGTTCATATAGGCCTGGGCACCGCCGAACAGCACCGTCTCCTCGATGTTGCGCAGAGTCTCGCGGGCGGCGAGCACCAAGCTCTCGGCCTGGCGCACGCTGTTCGAGGTCGCGCCCGAGTCAAACAGCGTCTGGCTTAACTGAGCCTGAGCGCCGCGTGGCCAGAACCTTTGATCGGTCATGAGAGTTCTCTGAGCCGACGTGGTTCCGAACGCGGGATTCGGTTGACGATAATTGAAAGCTTCCGCGCCGATATTGCTCGAAGCGGTGAGCTTCGGCCGGTAGCCGGCCTGCGCCTTCGACACGCCTTCATCCGTCGCCCGCACGCTGGCGCGCTGGGCGTTCAGCTGCGGGTTATTACGATAGGCTTTGACGAGCGCGGAATCGAGTGTCTCGGCCCGCGCCGGATGGGTCAAAAGAACCAGCATTGCGGCGACCGACGCGCACGCAATGCCTCGGACAAACAGCATATTGACCTCGACGCAGTCCCATCGCGAGCGCTCCGGAGCCATCCGGCGTCTCGTCATCTTCTACGAATCATGTAGCAGCACTAGGCCGGGCGCACCAAGCGGGCAATGCAGCGAAACCCGCGAAAATTCCCAAGATGGAGCTAAAATGACACACCTTGGACGAGCCGGCTGGAAACCCGGCCCTCGAGCCTCGGCCTATTCCTTGCATTCTGGCTCACCGGGGTCGGCGAGCGCGCCTGCCGGGCTTCGATCTCATAGCTGCCGGCCGGACGGGATTTGACACTCTTACACCTCACGCCGTATCCAAATCCAAATCGGAGCGTGCGCATGAAGTTCCAAACGGCGAAATACGCCATCGGACAGGTGGTGAAGCACCGAATTTACCCGTTCCGCGGCGTGATCTTCGATGTGGACCCCACCTTCAGCAACACCGAAGAGTGGTATGCGTCGATCCCAGAGGAGGTTCGGCCGGCGAAGGACCAGCCTTTCTATCATCTGCTCGCGGAGAATGCCGAAGCCGAGTATATCGCCTATGTGTCCGAGCAGAACCTGGTCCCGGACACATCGCGTGATCCGGTTCGCCACCCGCAGGTCCAGGAAATCTTTCGGCGTGGCCGCGACGGGGCCTACAAGATCAAGGCCGCGACGCTCAACTGAGCCGGCCTGACGAGGGATCGCGAAACCCCGCCGACCTCATGGCCCCCGGCTGACACAAAGGACCACTGAAAAGCACGCGCCAACAGCGCACCGAGCCGCTCGGTCGACGATCCAATTATTTGTTATCGCTTGGAGATCTGCATTCCCGCTCATCCCCAAAGCGGGGATCCGGAAAGACCTGGGAAGGCCCAGATCCCCGCTTTCGCAGGGATGAGCGGAGAAGGATTTCCCTTGGCTCGCGCGCGGCCCTTGTTATTTCGGCGGCGCGGCGGGAGCTGCGGGGTCCGGCGCGGGAGCGCCAGAGCCTCCCTGCAGCTTCGCGCGCAGCTCGTCACTGCGCTTCTGGAGCTCTTCCTGCAGCTTCTTTTGCTGCTCCTCGAGCACCTTCGGATCGATCGGCGCTCCGTCGAAGGCCTTGCCGAAGCCGGCCAGCGGCACTTGGAAGGTCACCTCGGCGCCGACCTGGTTCTTGAACTTCACGTTGAGGGTCGTTCCCTTCTTCATGGAGTTGATGAAGGCCTCGGTGATCTGGCCTTCGGCAAAGCAGCCATTGGGCAGGCAGATGGCGAATTTGCCGTCCACGGACGCACCTTGATCGACGGCGAACTTGATTCCAGGCGCCAGCAGCAGGCCGAGCGGCAGGATGAACCTCGATATCTTCTCGGGCTTGCCCTTGACGTCGTACATGGCGACGGCGAGCACGGGCTGACCCTGATCGGAAACGAAATCCCGGGTCGTGTAGCAGATCTCCGTATTGCTCGCGGGATCCTTGCCGCAGACCTTGACCCAGTCGGGCTGGGAGGGCTCGGGCTTGAGTTGGACCAGCCCCGATGCCGGCGCGCCGGCGGCGCCGGGTGCAGCCGGCGCGGGAGCTGCGGGAGCCGGCGCGGCGGGAGCCGGCGCGGCGGGAGCAGCTGGCGCCGCGGGTCTGGGAGCGGGCCTGGGTTGAGCCAAAGCAGGCGCCGCCAATGTCAGAGCTGCGATTCCCGCGCCGCAAAGCGCGCTCGAGATGCGCAGGTGACGAAAGACAGAAAACGGCATGTGAACCTCTCTGGCGGCGCGCCCGCCGACCGCGGACACATGAGCACCTTGAATATGGGAAAGCCCCGCGTGGAAAAAGCCAACGCCCCGCCCCGCATTGGCTTCGAATGCGGCACTAGCATGACGCCAGCGAGTGATTAGCGCCTTCGCCGAGCTTTTTCCAGCCCCACCTGCGATGCGGCAACTTCCTGAGGCCGAGGCTGTTGGCGTGATAGCCTGGAACCATGCTGATTGCGATTCGCCCCGATCGGCCGCCGGCGGCGGAAGACTCTCGTCCGCCGGTCGATCGCAGAGCCCTCATGCTGGGCTCGGCCAGCGCCATGGCGACGCTCTGCCTGCCGGGCCGGGCCAAGGCCGAGATTTCCGCCTCCGGTCAGGCGATCGCCATGCATGGCGAGCCAGCTCTTGCCGAAGGGTTTGCCCATTTTCCCTATGCCGACCCGACGGCCAGGCGCGGTGGTCGCATCATCTTGGGGGTTCAGGGCACTTTCGACAGCCTCAACCCCCTGATCGTCAAGGGAAACGCTCCGGACGCCGTGGCGCGTTTCGTCTTGCAGAGCTTGATGATGCGCTCCCTCGACGAATCTTTCACCCTGTATGGGCTTCTGGCGCGCCGCGTCGAATTGTCATCCGATCGCTCGCATCTGACCTTCCACCTCGACCAGAATGCAGTCTTCGCCGACAGGAAGCCGGTCACGTCCGAGGACGTCGCCTTCAGCTTCGATCTCCTCAAGACGCAAGGGAGGCCCTTCTTCCGAGCGGTCGCAGACGAGGTGCGTTCGCTCGTGGTGATCGATAGCAAGACCATCAGCTTCGATCTGTCGGGGTCCGGTAATCGCGAGGTGCCGCTGAACCTCGCGCAGATGCCGATCCTACCCCGTCATGGGACCGATGCCGCGAAATTCTCGAATACCACGCTCAAAGGCCAGCTCGGCTCCGGGCCCTACAGGGTCGCGCAGGTCAGGCCCGGCGAGAGCATCGCTCTCGAGCGCAATCCGAATTTTTGGGCGCGCGACCTGCCGCAGCTCTCGGGCCTCTATAATTTCGACGAGGTGCGTTACGAATTCTACCGCGACGCGAACAGCCTGTTCGAAGCCTTCAAGACAGGGCTGATCGACATCCGCATAGAGAACGAGCCGGCGCGTTGGATCAAGGGCTATGATTTTCCGGCTGCCCGCGCCGGACGTATCGTCAAGGAAACCGTTCCCATCCGCCTGCCCGCCGGGATGAACGGCTTTGTCTTCAATTCGCGTCGCGACGTCTTCGCCGATATCAGGGTGAGGCAGGCGCTGACGCTGCTTTTCGACTTCGAATGGGTCAACGCCAATTTGTTTTTCGGCGCCTATCGGCGCACTTCCGGCTACTTCGACGATTCCGAGCTTTCCTCGATCGGACGCCCTGCTTCCTCCGGCGAGATGGCCCTGCTTTTCCCCTATCGCGAGGAAATCCCGCAGAGCGTGCTCGATGGCAGCTGGCGACCGGTGGCGAGCGACGGTTCCGGCCGCGACCGAGTGATCGAGCAGAAGGCCCTGACGCTGCTCGAGGCCGCGGGTTGGGCAGCGGCGTCCGGCCGCATGACCTTTGCCAAAACCGGAGTTCCGCTCGAATTCGAGATCATGGCGACCTCGCAGCTGCAGGAGCGGCTGGCGCTGAACTACGCCTCATCGCTTGCCCGCATCGGCATGAAGGCCCGCGTGCGGCGCGTCGACGAGGTGCAGTTCTGGCGGCGCATGCTGAAATTCGACTTCGATATGGTGCAGTACAACTTTGCCGGAAGCCCCTCGCCCGGCAATGAATTGCCCAATCGCTGGTCCTCGGCCGCCGCCACGCGCGAGGGCTCGCTCAACTATGCAGCCGTCCGATCGAAAGCCGTTGATGCCTGCATCGAGGCCTTGCTGGCCCAGGCCTCGCTCGAAGGCTTCGTCGATGCGGTGCGCGCGCTCGACCGCGCGCTCATCGCCGGCTCCTATGTGCTGCCGCTGTATCACGCAACCGATACCTGGCTTGCCCGCTCGGCCGCCCTGAGACGGCCGGCTTATGTGCCGCTCTTCGGCTTTTCGCTCGAGACCGCTTGGCGCAGCGAGTGAGAGCGTCGGATCGAAATCGCTACGCCGCCTTTTTGCGCTCCGCCACGCGCACGAGATCGCGCAGCAGCCGGTTCACCTGCTTCAAGCGCCTGCCGCTATCTTCGTAATCGCCGAGGAAGACGATGCGCATATCGGGACGCACCTTGGCGAAGGAGCCGCGCTCGGCGATATAGGAAACGACCCCCTCGGGATTGGGCGCCTCGTTGTTGCGGAAAGCCACGATGATGCCCTTGGGGCCTGCCTCCACCTTCTCGACATTGGCGCGCCGGCACCAAGCCTTGATGGCGATCACCTCCAGAAGTTGGTCGACCTCGGGCGGCAGCTTCCCGAAGCGGTCGCGCAGATCGGCGCGGGCAGCGTTCACATCCTCCTCCGCGTCGAGCCGCGACAGGTCGCGATAGAGGGCGAGCCTGACATCGAGATCGGCGACATAGCTTTCCGGGATCATCACCGGCGTGCCGACCTGGATGATCGGCGACCAGACGTCCTCCTGAACCTCGGCGGTTCCGGCCTTCAGCCCCGCGACCGCCTCCTCGAGCATATGCTGGTAGAGCTCGTAGCCGACCTCCCTGATGTGGCCGGACTGCTCTTCGCCGAGGAGGTTGCCGGCGCCGCGGATATCGAGATCATGGCTCGCCAATTGGAATCCGGCACCCAAGGTGTCGAGCGATTGCAGCACCTTGAGCCGCCGCTCGGCATTGGCGGTGAGCTTGCGCTTTGGCGGCACCGTGAACAGCGCATAGGCGCGGGTCTTGGCGCGTCCGACGCGGCCGCGCAACTGGTAGAGCTGGGCGAGGCCGAACTTGTCGGCGCGATGCACCACGAGCGTGTTGGCGCGGGGAATGTCGAGGCCGGATTCGACGATCGCGGTCGACAGCAGGAGATCGTATTTGCCGTCATAGAAGGCGCTCATGACGTCCTCGAGCTGGCCCGCCGGCATCTGTCCATGTGCGACCGCGACTTTGAGCTCGGGCACCTGCTCCTCAAGAAAGCTGCGTACTTCGCCGAGATCCTCGATGCGCGGGCAGACATAGAAGCTCTGCCCGCCTCGATAGCGCTCGCGCAGCAAGGCTTCGCGGATGGTCAAGGGATCGAAGGGCGAGACGAAGCTCCTGACCGCCAGGCGGTCGATCGGCGGCGTCGAGATCATCGAGAGCTCGCGCACGCCCGTGAGAGCAAGCTGCAAGGTGCGCGGGATCGGCGTCGCCGAGAGGGTCAGGACATGCACCTCGGCGCGCAGCTCCTTCAGCCGCTCCTTATGGGCGACGCCGAAATGCTGCTCCTCGTCGATGACGACGAGGCCGAGCCGCTTGAACTGCATCGATTTCGACAGCAGCGCATGGGTGCCCACGACGATGTCGATGGTGCCGTCCGCGACCCCTTGCTTCACCGCCTTCAGCTCGGCGGAGCCCACGAAGCGCGAAGCCTGGGCGATCTTGAGCGGCAAGCCGGCGAAGCGCTCCTTGAAGGTGGCGAAATGCTGGCGCGACAGCAATGTGGTCGGCACGACGATGGCGACCTGCAGCCCCGACATCGCGACCGCGAATGCGGCACGCAGCGCGACCTCGGTCTTGCCGAAGCCGACATCGCCGCAGATCAGCCGATCCATCGGCTTGCCCGAGGCCAGATCTCCCGTCACGGCTTCGATGGCGGAGCGCTGATCCTCCGTCTCCTGATAGGGGAAGCGCGCCTCGAACTCGGAGACGAGGCCTTCGGGCGCCACGATCACGGGCGCCTCCTTCAGGGCGCGGGCCGCGGCGATCTCGATGAGCTTTCCGGCCATCTCGCGGATGCGCTGCTTGAGGCGCGCCTTGCGCGACTGCCAGGCGACGCCGCCGAGCTTGTCGAGCTGAGCCTCGGTATCCTCGGAGCCGTAGCGCGAGAGAAGCTCGATATTCTCGACCGGCAGGAACAGCTTGTCGCCGCCCACATAATGCAATTCGAGGCAGTCATGGGGGGCGCCGGCAGCCTCGATGGTCGTCAATCCCACGAAGCGGCCGATGCCGTGGTCGACATGCACGACGAGATCGCCCGCCGACAGCGCCGACGCCTCGCTGATGACGTCCTTGCCCTTCTTGGAGCGGCGCGCGGCGCGAACCAGCCGGTCGCCCAGGATATCCTGCTCGCCGATGATGGCGAGCGCCTCGGTCTCGAATCCCTCCTCGAGGCCCCAGACGCCGATGGCGATCTCGCTTTTGCCGAGGGCCAGCGCCTCGTCGAGATCGGCCACCGGCTGCAGCGCCGCGAGGCCGTGATCGGAAAGGATCGTCTCGAGACGCTCGCGCGAGCCTTCGGTCCAGGCAGCGATCAGGGCCGAGCGGCCATGGGCGCGTATGTCCTTCGCATGGGCGATGACGGCATCGAAGACGTTGGCGGAGGGGTTTGCCCGTTCCGGCGCGAAGCTGCGGCCCTTGCGCGCCTGCGCATCGAAGACGCCCGATGCCTCCCCGCCCGCTTCCGCGAAAGGCGACACTCTCAAGGTGCCGATCGAGGCGAGCCGCTCGGCGAATTCCTCTTGCGTCAGATACAAGGCATCCGGCGGCAAGGGACGGTAAGGCGCGCCACCGGCGGACTTCATCTCGAGCGCCGAGGCGCGGGCGTTCTGATAGTCGATGATTTGCGCCGAGCGCTCATGGGCGGCCTCGGTCGCCAGGTGATCGATGAGCAGCGGCGCATCGCCGGTGTAGTCGAAAACCGTGTCGAGCCTGTCATGGAACAAGGGCAGCCAGTGCTCGAGGCCCGGATAACGGCGGCCCGTGCTGATCGCCTCATAGAGCGCATCGTCCGGCCCAGGCGCACCGAAGCGCGTCACATAGGCGGTGCGGAAGCGCTTGATGCTCTCCGTCGTCAGCCTGATCTCGCTCAAGGGCACGAGGTCGATCGAGCGCAACTGCCCGGTCGAGCGCTGGGTCTCGGCATCGAAGGAGCGGATCGATTCGAGCGTATCGCCGAAGAAATCGAGCCGAACGGGCTCGGCATGGGTCGAAGGCCACAGGTCGAGGATGCCGCCGCGGACGGCGTAATCCCCGACGTCGCGCACGACGCCTGCCCGCAGATAGCCGTTGGATTCGAGCCAGCCCGCAAGCCCGTTCAGCTCGACCGCGTTGCCCGGGCGCGCCGAGAAGCTCTCCGCCGCGATCCTGGCGCGGGTCGGCATCCGCTGCAGGATGGCGTTCACGGTGGTGAGCAGCACGCGCGGCCGCACAGAGGTCGACTTCGCCGCGGAAAGGCGCGCCATGGCCAGCATGCGATCGGCGGCGACCGCGGCATTCGGCGAAACGCGGTCATAGGGCTGGCAATCCCAAGCCGGCAGCACCAGTACCTCGATGCTCGGAGCGACGAAGCCGAGCGCCTCGGCCAAGCGCTGGCAACGCTGCCCGTCTCGCGCCACATGGACGAGCGTCACGGCCCGCCCCTCTAGGGCGTCAGGTGCTCCAGCTTGCGAGGCCTGGCCCTCCGAATCTTGGGTTTCCGAATCTTGGGTTTCCGAATCTTGGGCGTCCGAAAGCCGCCGTGCGATGGCGGCGAGCACCAGCGCGTCGAAGCCGTCCGGCGCATTGGCGAGACGAACATGGTCGCCGCGCGCCAGCGCTTCGGCAAGGCGCGCCGCCAAGGGCAGGGCATCGCCCCGATGAGCGGGCACGCTTGAGACTTTGGCCTTGACAGCCTTGGCCTTGATGGCTGTTGCGTCAGACATTGAGCGGATGGGCGTGCTCGTGAAATCGTTTCAGCTTGTGGAAGAGCGACGTATCATGGTCGGACGGCACCGGCGCCTGGCCCGTCAGCCAGGCGAAGACGTCGTGATCGGGAACTTCCATGAGCTCCTCGAAGCAGCAAAGATCGGCATCGTCCAGTGTCTCGATCGCCGCATCCGCAAAACCACCCATCAAAAGGTCCATTTCGCGAATGCCGCGATGCCAAGCACGAAAACGCAGCCGCCGCCGGCGAATCTCGGTATCGGAAAGCATGAATTCCTGGTCCAGTCGCAAGCGTTGCGCGGCGGCTCCGGCCGCTTCGGCCGCTCCTATATAGCGATGGCAGCGACGCGCGTCATCGTTACCAGGAAGCCGAGCTGGACCGCGCCCGGATGAGACCATCGCTTCTCGATCCCCTCTTCGCGTCCGTCGAGACCCTGCCGGGCGTCGGCGGCAAGATCGCCTTGCTGCTCGGAAAGCTCGTCGCCCGCCCGCCGGACGAGACGGCCCGCATCATCGACCTCCTGCTGCATCTGCCGAGCTTCGCGCTCGACCGGCGCGCCCGGCCGAAGCTTGCAGAGGCCAAGATCGGCGAGATCGCAACAATCGAGGTGGTGGTCACCGTTCATCGCCCGGCGCCCCCCAACCGCCCTCGGGCGCCGCACAAGGTCCTGTGCGAGGACGAGACGGGCGATGTGACGCTCGTCTTCTTCCACGGTGTCGGCAAGACGATGCGGGAGCGTTTCCCGGTCGGCACCAAGATCGTCGTCTCAGGCCTTCTCGAGCAATATGACGGGATGCGCCAGATCGTGCATCCGGACCATATCGCCACGGCCGCGCGGGCCGATCTGATCCCCCTCGTGGAGCCTGTCTACCGTCTCACGGAGGGGCTGCATCCTGGAGCCTTGCGGCGACTGATCGGCCGGGCCGTCGAGCGGCTGCCGCAGCTGCCGGAATGGCAGGACATGGCGTTCCGGGATCGCTCCCATTTCCAGGAATTCGGCACGGCGCTGCGCAGCCTTCACGACCCCGCCGAGCCTTCCGATATCGATCCTTCTTCCGTGGCGCGGCGGCGCCTCGCCTATGACGAGCTGCTCGCCTCGCAACTGGCCTTGATTCTGGTGCGAGCCCATCTGCGCCGCGCACCCGGGCGCCCGACCCATGGAGACCGGCGCATCGTCGGGGCCATCCTCGACCGGCTCCCCTTCCGGCCGACCCCCTCCCAGACCCGCGCGCTCGCCGAGATCACCGCCGACATGGCGGCGCCACAACGCATGCTGCGCCTGCTGCAAGGCGATGTCGGCTCGGGCAAGACGCTCGTCGCCCTCTTGGCCATGGCGACCGCCGTGGAAGCCGGCCGTCAGGCGGCGCTCATGGCGCCGACGGAGATCCTGGCCCGCCAGCACGAGGAACGCCTGCGCGAATTCGCGGCGGGCACCGGGCTTCGCATCGCGACGCTCACCGGCCGCGATGGCACGGCGCCTCGCGCCAGGCTCCTGCGCTCCCTCGCCGAGGGAGAGATCGATATCCTGGTCGGCACCCATGCGGTCTTCCAGGAGGCGGTGGCTTTCGCGGATCTCGCTCTCGCGGTGGTCGACGAGCAGCATCGCTTCGGCGTGCATCAGCGCCTCGCATTGCAAGCCAAGGGGGCGGGCGTCGACGTCCTGGTCATGACGGCGACACCGATTCCCAGGACCTTGCTGCTGGCGAGCTTCGGCGACATGGATGTCTCCTCGCTCACCGAGAAGCCGGCTGGCCGGCAACCCGTCGATACCCGCATCGTTCCCATAGAGCGCATGCAGGAGGTCACCGAGGGGCTGCGGCGGGCGCTTGTCTCAGGTGCCCAGGCCTATTGGGTGTGCCCGCTAGTGGACGTCACCGAAACCCTCGACGTGGCCGCCGCCAAGGAACGCTTCGCCGAGCTGAAAGCCGTGTTCGGCGCAGAGGTGGATCTGCTGCATGGGCGCATGCGGCCCAAGGAGAAGGATGCCGCGATGGCAAGCTTCTTGCGCGGCGAGACGAAGCTCCTGGTCGCGACGACGGTCATCGAGGTCGGCGTCGATGTGCCAAATGCCAGCATTATGGTGATCGAGCATGCCGAGCGCTTCGGCCTCGCCCAACTGCACCAGCTGCGCGGGCGCATCGGACGCGGCTCGCAGAAATCGAGCTGCATCCTCCTTTACCGGTCTCCCCTCTCGGAGACGGCCAAGGCGCGTCTCGCCATCC
>JBIOEK010000082.1:0-10714 GCA_044445925.1 Hyphomicrobiales bacterium | reverse complement strand
GGTCTGGACGCGCTGCTTGTCGAAAATCCCGAGCTTGCCCTCGCCGCTCTTGTAGACCAGGCGAGCGTAGCGTCTCATGATATCGGCGATCACCGCCTCCTTGCCGGCATGCTGCGTGACCGTCGCGGTGTAGGCCTTGGCCATGCCGTCAGGGTCGGCCTCGATGTCGTGGATGGCCTTCAGCGTGGCGATGTTGAAGGCGCGGATCATGTCTCCCTTCTTGGCGATGGCCGCCTCCGATGCCACCACGGCTTGGGCCATGCCGGGGAAGAATTGCGTGATCGGATAGACGTCGACCGGCACTCCGGCGGCCTCGATCGCGGCGGTCGATTCGGGCACCGCCGAGATGGCTTGCAGGTCGCCCGAGACCATCAACTGGACGACGCCGGCGGGTCCGACCGCTTCGATCGAAACGTCGTCTCGCGTGAGGCCGACGGTCGCGAGCGCGCCCTGGAGATTGTAGAAACCGTTGTCCTGGAAGCCGAGCACCCCGACTTTCTTGCCCTTCAGATCGGCCAGCGAGTGGACGTTGGCGTCCTTGCGCACGACGATCTGATAGAGCGCGCCGTTGCCGAGAAGGCAGACGGCCTTCACGCTAAGGCCGTTGGCGCGCACGACCATCACGGTGTCGACGGTCGCGCCGCCGAGCTCCACATTGTCGAGCGCCACTTGCTTGGCGACATCGGCTCCGCCGCGTCCAACGCGGAACTCGACATCGAGACAGGCGGCTCCGAAATAACCCCGGGACCTCGCGAGGTGGAAGGGCGCGAAGGCTGGGAGGAAATCGGGAGCCGGGAACAGATAGGTGAGCTTTTCGGCCGCCAGCGCCGGCGCCGCCCGGCCGCCGGCGATCGCCGCGAGCCCGCCGGCGCAGACGGCACGACGTGACAGTGACTTCATGGTCATTATCCTATCCCCCCGGGGTTGCGGGCAATCAGGCCTCGGCGATCCGCTCGTCGAGCTTCATGAGCTCGAACAAATGCCTGACATAGTCGTTCGCGCGACCATGCAGGCGCCGCGCCAAAGGGTCGAAGCGTTCGGGAAGATCGACGACGATTTCTTCGAGCATCCGCCCCGGCCGTTCGCTCAGCACGAGGATGCGGTCCGACATCGCGACGGCCTCGACAAGGTCATGCGTGATCAGGACTGTCGTGATGCCGCTTTCCGCTATGGTTCCAGCGAAGCTCTTTTGCAAGATGAGCCTCGTCTGGGCGTCGAGCGCCGAGAACGGCTCGTCGAGCAGAATCAATTCGGGGTCGATGGTGAGCGTGCGGGCCAGCGCCGCGCGCTGGCGCATGCCGCCCGACAACTGCCTCGGATAGTAATCCGCGAAGCCTTCGAGCCGGCAGCGCTTGAGCTCCTTGAGCGCACGCTCCCTTCGCTCCGCCGCCTTGACCGGACGCGCCTCGAGGCCGAACTCGACATTGTGCCTTATGGTCCTCCAGGGCAGCAGCAAGTCCTTTTGCAACATGAAGCCCACCTTGGGGCTCGGACCGTCCACGATCCTGCCGTCGAGCCTGATGCTGCCCTCGCTCGGTGTGTCGAGGCCGGCGATCATGTTGAGAAGGGTGCTCTTGCCCGAGCCCGACGGACCCACGACCGCGATGAACTCGCCGGGCCCAACCTTGAAGCTCAGTTGCTCGAGCGCCGTCAAGCCGCCGAAGCGCTTGGTGACCGAGGACAATTCCAGCACCGCCGGCGCGCCTGGAGCCGATGCCGATCTCGCCTCCTCGACGAATTTCTCGCCGAGCGAGGCGTCACTCACGGATTTTACTCAGAGGAGCCATGACCTCTAGCTCCGCATGTTTTTCTTCGCCCGGCAAGGCGGATCGTTCTAGATATTGTGCTTCTGCGCTTGGCGCCGTCGCGAAAGCAGCCGAAATGGCTCATAGGCTCCGCCAATCCGGGGCACGCATCACGAGGAGTGGAACATGCTGAGCGGGCAGAAAGCGGTCGTCATCGGCGGCAGCTCGGGTATCGGGCTCGCGACCGCCAAAGCTTTCCTGGCTGCCGGAGCGCAGGTGAGCTTCACCGGCCGCGACAAGGCGCGGATCGAGGCGGCATCGGCCAGCCTCGGCAAGGGCGCGCACGGCCATGCGGTCGACGGCAAGGATGGCGAGGCGATGCGCGCCTTCTTCGCCGGGCTCGGCGCCTTCCGCCATCTCGTCCTCGCGCTGGGCGGCGGCAGCGCCATCGGCCCCTTCCTCGAGCTCGACGAGGCGAAGATGCGGGCCGGCTTCGACAACAAGTTCTGGCCCTTTCTCGCGGCTCTGCGCGCGGCGCTTCCCCATATCGAGCGTGGCGGCTCCGTGACCTTCGTGTCGGGCGCCGCCGGAAGGCGCGCCTTCAAGGGCATGTCGGGCCTCGCGGCCGTGAACGGCGCGCTGCAGGCGATGATCGGCCCTCTGGCGCTCGAGCTCGCGCCCATTCGCGTCAACGCCGTCTCGCCCGGGCTGATCGCGACGCCCTATTGGGACCGGCTGCCGGAACAGGCGCGCCAGGCCATGTTCGAGAGCTCGGCCTCATCCGTGCCGGCCGGCCGGGTCGGCACGGGCGAGGACATCGCCTCGGCCATCCTGTTCCTCGCGCAGAACAGCTTCATGACCGGCGCGCTGATCGATTGCGATGGCGGCGCGAGGCTGGTGTAGGGCACCTACCTGCCGCGATCTCGCCGATAGGCTCAGTCCCGGCGCGCAGATGCTCCGCCGCGAGATCGAGCCGCCGGGCGGCGATATTCCCGTCATCGCGCCCGGGCGGACACGGCCTCTATGTGGCGACGCAGCCCTATGCGAGGATCTCCTGGCGGCCAATGCCTTGGCTTCCGCTTTCGATGAGCACGTCATGAAGGTCTTTCGCGACTATACGCAAGGAGAGCTCGACCGCGCCTATGATCAACGCCACTGGGCGGGGAATGCCGAGACGGTGATCGGGCGCTACGCGACGGCGAGCGCCGCGGTGCGCTCGCGGCTGCGCCTGATGCCCGACATCGCCTATGGGCCGAGCCCTGCCGAAACCCTCGATATCTTTCTAGCGTCTGCCGCCAAGGCTCCCATCCATATCTTCATCCATGGCGGGGCCTGGCGCATGCTGTCGAAAGCCGAGAGCTGCTTTGCGGCCGAGGCCTTCGTCGGCGCCGGCATCCATTTCGTCGCGCTGAACTTCGCGAGCCTGCCCGCGGTCCGCCTGCCGGCCATGGCGGCCCAGATCCGCCGGGCGATCGCCTTCGTGCACGCCAACGCCTCGTCCTTCGGGGGGAACGCCGAGGAGATCACCATCTCCGGCCATTCCTCGGGCAGCCATCTCGCTGCCGTCGTGTTGACGAGCGATTGGAGCTCGTGCGGCTTGCCCGCGGATGTGGTGAAGGCAGGGCTGTGCGCCAGCGGCATTTACGAGCTCGAGCCCGTGCTGCTCAGCGCCCGAAGCGCCTATGTGAAGCTCGACACGAGCGAGGCAGGCTTGCTCAGCCCCATCCGCCATGTCGGGCGCATCCCCTGCAAGGTGAGCGTTGCCTATGGATCGCTCGAGAGCCCGGAATTCAAGCGCCAGGGGCAAGACTTCGCCGCGGCGCTCGCTGCCTCCGGCAAGCTCGCGGAGGAGGTGCTGCTGCAAAGCCTCAATCATTTCGAGGTGGTCGAGACCTTGGCGTGCCCGGAGGGGCTCCTGTTCCGCGCGGTCATGCGGCTGATGGGGCGCAGCCGATAGTGCCATCACCTTACCCTGGAACCAGCATCCGCACCGCCGCTGCGCCCATGACCGCGGTCGCTGCCCAGCCGAGGACGATGATCGACCGGCTCGCAGTGAAGGCGCCCATGACGGATTTGCGCGAGACGAGAACGATGATCACGACCATCAGCGGGACGGCGACGACCCCGTTGATGACCGCGCTCCAGAACAGGGCCTTCATCGGGCTGATCGGCGAATACTGGATGACGAGCCCGGCGAGCACGCTGACGGCGATGACCCCATAGAAGCCGCGGGCATCGGACGCCTTGCGTTCGAGGCCCCAATTCCAATCCATGGCCTCGCAGACCGCATAGGCGGCGGAACCGGCGAGAACCGGAACGCCGATCAGGCCGACGCCGAGAATGCCGAGAGCGAAAAGCGCGAAGGCGAAGTCGCCGGCCAGAGGGCGCAACGCGGAAGCCGCCTGCGCCGCCGTCTCGATGTCCTTTATTCCCGCGACGTTGAGCGTGACCGCCGTCGCCAGGATGATGAAATAGGCCGTGATGTCGGAGTAGAACATGCCGCTCCAGGTATCCCAGCGGATGCGGCGCAGCTCAGCGCCGGCCGAGTCCGCGTCCCGCTCGAGCGGCTCGGCGCCCTTCTGGCTCTGCATCTCCTCGACCTCTTCGGATGCCTGCCAGAAGAAGAGGTAGGGGCTGATGGTGGTGCCGAAGACGCCCACCACCACGGTGGCCGCATCTGCATCCGGCGTGAAATCGGGCCAGAAGGTTCGCAGCGCCACCTCGCCCCAGGGGACGTGCACGGTGAACAGCACGGCCGCGTAAGCCAGCAAGGAGAGGGTGAGCCACTTCAGGAAGAATACATAGCGATGATAGGGAACGAATATCTGCAACAGCAGCGTGCCGAGGACCAGGACCACCGTCATCAAATGGCGATCGAAGCCGGTGACGAGCTCGGCGACCTCTCCCATGGCGGCGACGTCGGCTGCGATGTTGAGGATATTGGCGATCAAGAGCAGCAGAACGACGCCCTGCAGCACGGCCGGCGGGAAGGCCGTCTTGATATTGGCGGCAAGTCCTTTTCCCGTGACCCTGCCGATGCGCGCGCACATCGACTGGATCGCCGCCATCAGGGGGAAGGCCAGCGGCATGGTCCACAGCATGTTGAGACCAAATTGCGCGCCGGCCTGCGAATAGGTCGCTATGCCGCTTGGATCGTCGTCCGCCACCCCGGTGATCAGTCCCGGTCCGACGCGTGCGAGCGGGTGCTCCTTCAGACGGTGCCAAAGAGCCTTGAAGGCGCTCGGGCGCTGCGCCCCAATGACGACTTCCTCGGACGGCTGCATGCGCTCCACTTTCGGCTTTAGGGAGTGTTGACCTACAACACCCGGCCCACGCGAAGTCTGTCAACACCCCTTGGCGCACCCCCTGCGTCAATGAATTGAGAATCCTCATGCAAATACTATCTTTCCGCGTTTTCTTTCGGCGAATCGGTTCCCACTTCGCCGGGAAATGCTCTACGCTCGGAAGGTCGGCGAGCTTCGTGCGGCCGCGGGGGCTGCCCGGGGATGTCCGCTCCGATGGGGATTGGGGCGATGGCGCGGCTATTCATCGGCCATGCGAGCGCAAACCGTGCGGCAGCGGCAGCGCTGTCGAAATGGCTGGCCGAACTCGGCCACAGCGATGTCTTCCTCGACCCGGATCCCGACCGAGGCACAGCGCCGGACTGGCATTGGCAGGAGAAGCTCAGAACCTAATGCGAGCCTTGCGAGGGTGTGATCTGCCTCGTCTCGCCCGGATGGCTCGCCTCGCGCCGCTACGCGATGGAGTTCCGGATCGCAAGTCGGCTCCATAAGCGCATCTTCGGGGCGATGGTCGAGCCGGTGGCGCCCGAGAGTATTCCACCCGAGATGGCGCTCGCGTGGCAATCAGGCGCGCTTTTCGGCGAGGGCCGCTCGAGGACGTTCGAGGTCGAGAGCGGCGCTAAGATCGTCCGTGTCGAGTTCCAGGAAGCAGGGCTCGCCGATCTCGAGACCTGGCTGAGGCGGGCGGGGCCCGGCGCGGAGAGCTTCCCCTGGCCGCCGCCAAGCGAAAAGGATCGCGCGCCCTATCGCGGCCTGAAGACGCTCGAAGCCGAGGATGCCGGCATCTTCTTCGGGCGGGACGTGCCGATCCTGCGCGGCCTCGACCATTTGAGGGGTATGAGCGAAAGCGGCGTTGCGAGGCTCCTCGTCATCCTCGGCGCCTGCGGCTCGGGCACGTCCTCCTTCCTGCGGGCAGGGCTTTGGCCGCGGCTGGCGCGCGACGACAAGAACTTCTTCCCTTTGCGGATCGTCAAGCCGGAGAAGGCGGCGATCAGCGGCGAGAACGGGCTCGCGGCGGCGCTCGCCGAAGGGTTCGGGCGATTGGGCCACAAGCGAGCGCGCGAAGGGATCCGGCAAAGGCTCGATGAGGGCGAAGAGGTGCTTGCCTTGCTCCTGCGGGAGATGGGGGAGCTCGCTCGGCGCCCCCTCGTCGCGGAGAAGCCGGACCAGCCCCTGCCGATGCTCGTCATCCCCATCGATCAGGCGGAGGAGCTGTTCGGCCCAGAGGGCGCGGTCGAGGCCCATCGCTTCCTGACGCTGCTCACGGGAGTTCTGGGACGCCAGGACGGCGGCACGCCGGGGCTTCGCGTCCTCGCGCTGATGACCATGCGCCCGGATCGTTACGACCTCTTGCAGCGCGCACCTGCGCTCGTCCCGCTGAGGCATGAGCTCTTCGATCTGCCGCCGATGCCCATGTCCGAGCTCAGGAACGTCATCGAAGGTCCCGCACGGCGCGTCATGGCGGCCGGGGGACGGCTCGAGATCGATCCCGCCTTGACCGCGCGGCTTATCGCCGATGCGCAAGTTGTCGACGCGCCAAGTATCGACGCGCCAAGTGTCGATGCGCTGCCTCTCCTCGGCTTCGCGCTGGAGCGGCTGCATGCCAATTGCGGCGCCAAGGGAAGGCTCATGCTCGCCGATTACGAAAGGCTCGGCGGGGTTTGGGGCTCGATCGAGCGCGCTTTGGCGAGACCTGGCCGCAGTCCCGCCATTCCCGCCTCGAGGGAGAGGCAGCGCGAAGTCCTTCGCCAGACCTTCATTCCCCACTTCGCGCGCATCGATCCGCAGAGCGGGGCGCCGGCGCCGCGCATGGCGCGCCTCGACGAGATCCCTGAACCGGGCCGTGCCCTTGTGAGCCGCCTGGTCGAGGCGCGTTTGCTCGTCGCTGGCCGCCGGGACGGTGTCGAAGTGGTCGAGGCGGCCCATGAGAGCCTGTTGCGGCATTGGCCGGCCCTCGCCCTGTGGCTCGCGGCCGACGCGGATGCGCTGAAGCTCGTCGAAGCAGTCGATATCGCGGCTGAGGAATGGGCGCATAACGGCAAGCGCGAAGCCTGGCTCGAGCATCTTGGCGAGCGTCTCTCATCAGCGGAGCGTCTCCTGAGCGTGGACGATTACCGCGAAAAGCTGGGCGAGACGGGCGCAGCTTATATTTCAGCCTGCAGGGCGCAGGAAAAGCGGGACCAGGCCGAACAGGGAAAGTCGCAAGCGAGTGAAGCGGCGCCGGTCGCCGACATCGCCGCAAGACAGGCGCGGACGCGAATCCTCCAAAGCAAAACGGGTTGGGCGCTGGGAGTGCTGGCAATCGCGGTCCTGATCGGGATGGGGGTGGACTTATGGCAATGGCGCGAGGACCTCGGCTCGCAGGGCCAAAACGCCGTCGAGGCGATGCGGATCGCCGCGGCCGCGCGGCGCCTGGCCGAGGGTGAGACGGCACTCGCGCGAGCCGAGGGGGATGTAGCGGCCGAACGGATGAGCAACGAGAAGCTGAAAGCTTTGCTCGACGAGCGCGAGACCGCGCTCGCCAAGGGCAGGACGATGCTCATCGCCGAGCTTGCGGAGCTCGCCAGGAGCAAGGCGAACCTCATCGCAGGGCAAGCCTCGCTCGCCGAGCTCGGCGGACATGACGATCGCTGGCTCAGGCTTGCGGTCTTGGCCGCGCGTTTCGAGCCCATGCGGGAATCGGGAGCGGAGATATCTCCGCTCGCGCAAGCCGAGCTCGCACGGGCCGTCCGCAACTGCTCTTGGCGGCTCAGGCTTTCGGGGCATGAGGGTGTCGTGAATTCCGCCGCCTTCAGCCCCGACGGAGCGTGGATCGTTACCGCCTCCGACGACGGGACCGCCCGCATCTTCGATGCAGCTACCGGTCGCCAAGCGCTGGTGCTGCGCGGCCATGAGGGCTTCGTGCGATCGGCCGCCTTCAGTCCCGACGGCTCACGGATCGTCACCGCATCATGGGACAAGTCCGCCCGCATCTTCGACGCAGCTACCGGTCGCCAAATGCTGGTGCTGAGCGGCCATGAAAGCAAGGTGATGTCCGCGGCCTTCAGCCCGGATGGATCGAGGATCGTCACCGCATCATTCGATAAGGCCGCCGCATCTTCGATGCGGCGACCGGAAGCGAGATCCTGGTCCTACGCGGGAACGAGACCGGTCTCTCGACCGCCGCCTTCAACTCCGACGGCACGCGGATCGTCACCGCCGCGCTGGACAAGAGCGCGCGCATCTATAATGCGACGACGGGCCGCCTGATCATGGTGCTGCGCGGTCATGAGGACGCCGTGACCTTTGCCGCCTTCAGCCGTGATGGAAAGAGAATCGTGACGGCTTCCCGGGACAAGACCGCCCGCGTCTTCGATGCGGGCTCCGGGCGTGAGACCGCCGTCTTGCGCGGCCACGAGGGCATCGTGCAGGCGGCCGGCTTCAGCCCCGACGGGACGAGGATCGTCACCGCCTCTTCCGACAAGACTGCACGCATCTTCGATGCCTCGACCGGTCGGGAGATATCGGCCTTGCGCGGGCACGAGGATAAGGTGAATTTCGCGGCCTTCGGCCCGGACGGCGCCAGCATCGTCACCGCCTCGGCCGATAGGACCGCCCGCATCTGGGGCGGAAGCTCGGACGTCGCCTCGACAGAGGCGCTCCTGAAAGATGCCTGCACCAGGAAGCTCAGCGGCGCGACCATCCTGTCCCGCGACGAAATGCAGCTTCTGGCCTATCCCGACGACACGCCTCTGATCGATGCCTGCGAGGGCGTAAGATGAAACATGCGGTGACTGCCTGGATGGCTCGGCTCCTGCCGCTCTTGGGGCAATGCAAGCGCTGCACGCGAACCTCGATGATCGCGGCCATAGCGGCTTGGGGCTTCGCCCTCCTGGCGCTGATCGTGCTGAGGCGCCTCGAGATCGCCATGGGGGCGGCCCTGCTCGCCGTCGGCCTCACGGCATTATGGATCGCTCATCTCGTCGCGCTCGCCTCGCGAGGCACGCTCGCCTCGATGCTGCGGGAATTCGGCGCAGAGCCGGAGGAGGCCAAAGCCATCATCGCCGCGCTCAGCCTGCCCATGAGCTCGCGCGGTCGCGATGGCGGGCGGCTGAAGGAGGGCGAGGAGCTCGGCGTCCAGCGCGCCTCGAGGCCGGGAATGCCGGGCTACCGGCTGACGCGCGTGGTGATCGCCAATGCCGAGGGCGTGGTCGCGGCCGTCGCCCTCTCGGACGCAGGCTCCTACGCGGCCCTCGACCCGCTGAGCGTGGAGCATCACGCATAGGCGTTGGCGGCGGTCATTCCTGCCGCGAGCCCTGCCGTCGTGACGCGACTTGCGTCCCCCGCAGCCGAGGCCTTTGCGATGAGGTGTCATTCCCAGCCGATCGCAAAGGTCTCGCTTGAGGCGCCTGCTCCGGAATGCGCGCGGCCTAGCCCGCCTATTGCTGGGAGGCCTCGCTGAGCCGCTTGAAGAGCGATGGGCGCTGCATGAGCTCGGCCGGCGATCCGATGTCGGCGAACTTGCCGCCTTCCAGGCAGCAGATCTGCTGCGCGAAATGCGAAATGAAATTAATGTCCTGGTCGACCACGACCACCGTCAAGCCGGCGCAGGCCTTGGCCAATGTGTCGTAGATCTCATGCCGGCCGATCGGATCGATGCCGGTCGTGGGCTCGTCGAGGAGCAGCACGGTCGGCTCGAGCAGAAGGGCCCGCGTCACGGCCAAGATCCGCCGCTGCCCGCCCGACAGGCCGACGCCGTCCTGCCGCGAGACCATATAGGCGAGCGGGTCCTCGCCCGGCGGCGTTTCCTTCACCAATACGTCCCACAGCCCGGTCCGGCGGCTGACCGCCTCGATCTCCGCGTCGGTGGCATCGGCCTTGGCCAGCCGGAAATTTTCCCGCACGGTGTCGGAGATCAACAAGGGAAATTGCGACACCTTCACCACATTGATGCGCAGGCTGGCGCGCTTGATCTGTCCCAACCCCTTGTCGCCGATCAGGATCGACCCGCCGATGGGCCTGCGCAGCCGCGCGATCAGGTTGAGCACGGTCGATTTGCCGGTGCCGAAACGCGCCACGATCGCCGTCACCTTGCCGGCCGGGAAGACATGGCTGACGCCGTCGACGATCTTCGGGTGATCGGGCGCATAGGCAAAGCTGACATCCCGGAACGTGACCGATCGGTCGTTCGGCGCCAGCTCGAGCGTGCCATCCTTCTTGCCGCCCTCGGGCTCGGCCTCGAACACCTCGATGACGGCCTCGACCTGCGGCCAGGAGGCGGTGAAAGCCGCGGCGATCTGCAGCAATTCCTGGATGGGAGATATGGCCTGGGGCACGAGTTGATAGAGCGCCACGATGGCGCCCGCGGCCACCAGGCTGCCGTTCTGCAAGGCCACGAAAATCCCGTACATCAAGAGCACGACTTGCAGAAGGGCGGGCATCGCGTTCTGGAAGGCGTTGGCGAGCTCGCGCCCCGCCTCGGCCTGGAACTGATCATGGACCAGGCTTTTCACCCGCTTGGCGAATGCCTTGGCCCGCTGCGGGGCCGCGCCCATGAGCTGAACCTCGTCCGGCTTGTGGATCGAGTTCATGAACTCGTCGGTCAGGTGCACCTGGCTATCGAGCGCGCGGGCGAAGGCCGTGCGCAGCCTTGCGGCGAGGAACCAGCCCACGACCGGCAGGCCGATC